>NZ_JAOCFV010000039.1:0-44354 GCF_029842145.1 Stenotrophomonas sp. GD03794 | reverse complement strand
GGGTTGGGCAGGACGCCCAACCCCGGTCTTGCCGTGTGCGCAGGACTGCGCACACGAGCAAGCGGCTGCCAAGCCCCCAGGGATGGGTTCACGGCGTCCCCGCACTCCGACACCGCCCCACCAAACCACGGAACGCACGCTGTTGCTGTTGCTTCTGAGGTTGCCGGCCAGCGGCCGGCACTACCACGGGTGCAGGGCGCAGCCCTGCAAAGAAACCCCTATCCTCGCGGCCGGCTGCGGGATGGCACCAGTGCGAACGTATCCACCGCCAGCTTCTCGGCGTGGTTCAACCACGCGCGGATCTCCAGATCATCCACTTCGTGGTCCAGACCGAAGGACACGTTGATCTTGCCGTTGGCATCGGGCTGCACCCACTGCTGCGCCAGTACCACCTTGCGCTGCGAGGACACCGCCTCGATCCAGAAACCACGATCCGGGCGCGTGCTTGCCACCAGCTGCAGCATGTACTGGCCGGCACGGGTACGGCGGCCCTTCTGGGTGATCATGTGCGCCTGGCGCACGCTCGGGCGCGGGCCCTGGAACGCATCCAGCGGTGCATCCACGGCAATGCCACCGCGCAGGTCATTGTCGCGGTACAGCTTGATGCCGTTGTCACGGTTGACCAGCAGGGCGCACCAGTCACCATCGGCTGAGCCATCCTCGAACGCGGTGCAGCGATCGACATAGGCCAGGGTGTTGTCCGGGTTGGCATCGTCGAACTGGCGCGAGGTGTTCTCCAGGTACACCGACTTCAACCCCCAGTCCTTGTCGTACTCCAGCAGCACCGGCGGCTGCACGTGCTGCAGGCCGACCACCACCTGGTCATCGCCATCGATCTTCAGCTCGCGGGTCGGTTCGCCCAGCCACAGTGAACGCGCGAAGGCCAGGTACTGCGGATAGTCGCGACCACCATCGCGCTGGGTGGCCACGCTGGCGCTGGGCGCGCGCTGGCTGTCGATCAGCGAACGGCCGAAGCCCATCGTCTTCAGGTTCGGGTCCAGTAGGCTGAGCAGGGTCGCACCCGAATCCAGGGTGGTGCCGGCATCGGCGCTGAGCTGCTGCGGAGCAATGCCGTCGCCGAGGAACAGCAGCAGGTTCTCGCGCTTCTGCTGGGTCAGAATGTGGGTCAGATCGTTGGGCATCGCCAGGTGGTCGGAGGCGATCACGATCAGCGTGTCCTTGCCGTACGGGCTGGCCTGGATGCGCTGCACCAGCTGCGAGATCAGCCGGTCGCTGCACTTGAGCGCGTTGAGCATGTTGATGTTGCCGTACTGGCTCTGGTAGCGCTCGCCCTTGCACGACACCGGCAGGTGGCCCGCCGGATGGTGGGTGTCCATGGTCAGCGTGGTCAGCATGAACGGTGAGCCGGCGCGCGAGAGCTGTTCAAAGCGCTGGTAGGCGGTGTCCAGCAGCACGTCGTCGTGCACGCCCCAGGCCGAGTAGTGGATGCGGCCGATCTTCTTCTGCTGCTTGAACCACGCCAGGTCGTGTACTTCATCGAAACCGTGGCTGGCCAGGAACTGGCCCTTGCCGGCGAACTGGCCGTTGGCGCCACCCAGATAGTGGTTGGTGTAGCCCTGCTGCTTCAGGTAGTCGCCCAGGCACACGGCCTTGGGCAGGAAGCTGCCCATGCGGTCCATGCTGTTCTCGTCGCCTTGGGAGGTGGTCAGCGGCACACCGCACATCGACGAGACCAGGCCGGCGATGGTCCAGCCGCTGCCTTCGGCCGAGGCCAGGCCGCGCACGTCCAGCGACTTCGTGGCCAGACGGTTGAGATTGGGCATCAGGCCTGGGAACACGTTCTCGTCCAGGTAGGTGCGTTCCAGGCTTTCGCCATAGATCCAGACGATGTTGCGCGGGCGCTGCAGCGGCTGCGTCGGCACCTGGTATTCGGGCGCGATGCGGGCGAAGTCGACCGGCCGCAGCTGCTGGTAGAGGCGCTGGCCGTCGCGGGCCAGCGGGCTGATCATGATCGTGGCCACCCATACGGCCGCGAAACCGGCAAACAATGCGCCACCGTGGCCGGGCCGGCGCCAGCGCTTGACCCGTGTGGCGAACAGCGGCAGCAGCGAGACCAGCGCCAGCACGATGAAGCCGGCGATATAGCCCTTGAAGTCGGAGACACCGGCGCCTTCCATGTCGGCGCCCAGGTGGTACAGGGTGGCGGCATTGAGCCCATCACCGGACAGCTTGTCGATCAGCCACCACGCGCTGAGCGTCAGCAGCAGCAGCGAGAGCGCACCGGCCTTCCACCACACCCACTTGTCGGACGCGAGGAACAACCAGCACAACAGCAACAACGACAGCAGCAGTATCCAGAGCATAGGCAGCTTCGGCAGTGACGGGGTGGTGGTGATGGACGTCGTACCGACGCGTGTCCATCCGACCGGCGCTGCCACAAGCACATCCACATGACAGGCCGATGACCCGATAGTGCATGCACGAACCTGACTGAAATGTTTGTTGAAATGACGCGTGTGCAATCGCGCTCAGAAGGTAAAACGAGCGTGAAAGGCTTCGTTGGATTGCATTAAAAACCGCATGAATACGGGTGTTTTCGTCGACGCGCTAGCGGTGCCCGCGCTCTTCGCGTGCCCGCGCACGGCGGTCGAACAGCAATGCACTGGTCACGATGCCCAGGCCGAGTACCACGCCGATGAACAACAGGATCAGGGCGATGAGCGGGTAGCCGAACAGGTGCCAGCCGGTGTCGATCTTCATCATCATTGCCGCGGCCATGATCAATGCCGCGCTGATGATGCCGGCTGCCACGCGGTTGGCGATCTTCTGCAGGTTTTCCATCAACCGCGATTCTTCCAGGCCGGTGACCTTCATCTGCAGGCGGTTCTCGGCCAGCAGCGCCATGATGTCCGACAGCTTGCGCGGCCCATCGCGCAGCAGCTGCTGCAGCTCCATCGCCTCGCTGGCGATGTTGGCTGCCGACAGCGATTTCTTCAGGCGCGCACGCATCACGTGCTGCAGCTGGCGCTCGACGATGCGGCGGGTTTCCAGCTCGGGTGCCAGCAGCCGGCACACGGTTTCCAGGTTGAGCAAGGCCTTGCCCAGCAGGCTCAGTTCCGGCGGCGTGCGCAGGCCGCAGGCGGTGGCGATGCGCACCATGTCCAGCACCACGCGGCCTTCGGAGAAGCTGCCGCTGGCGGCGTAGCGCGCGATCAGCTGGCCGGTCTCGCGCAGGTAGCGTTCTTCGTCGAACGCCTCCAGCCGCGTGCTGATGCTGATCAGGTCGTCGGCAACTTCTTCGCCGCGGCCATCGACGGCAGCGAACAGGATCTTCAGCAGCCGCTCGCGCAGGCGTGGCGGCATGTGCGCGACCATGCCCAGGTCGAAGATCGCCAGCCGGCCATCGGGCATCACCCGCAGATTGCCCGGGTGTGGATCCGCATGGATCTCGCCGTGCACGAAGATCTGGTCCAGGTAGCCGCGGATCAGCGCCGCCGCCAGCGGGTCCATCGACTGCTCGGTGCGGCGCACATCGGGAATCGCATCTACGCGCACGCCGGTGGCCAGTTCCATGGTCAGCACGCGCTGGCTGCTGTAATCCCACAGTGGCTGCGGAATCCACAGTCGCCGGAACGGCTTGAGATGGCGGCCGAAACGGGCCAGGTTTTCGGCCTCGGCGTGGTAGTCCAGCTCCTGCATCAGGGTCTTGGCGAACTCGTTGAGCCAGTCGCGCAGGCGTACGCGGCGACCGACCTGGGTCAGGTGGTCGGCCGCCAGCGCAAAGCTGCGCAACGCCTCCAGGTCCGAACGCAGCTGCGCGGCGACCTCGGGCTTCTGCACCTTCACCGCCACCTGGCGGCCATCGTGCAGCACCGCGCGATGCACCTGCGCGATCGACGCGCATCCCAGTGGCTCGGGATCGAACGCGGCAAACAGCTTGTTCACCGGCGCGCCCAGCTCCTGCTCGACGATGGCATGGATGCGCTCGACCGGGATCTCGGCCACCTTTTCCTGCATGCGCTCCAGCGCGGTGGCGAACTCCACCGGCACCATGTCCGGGCGCGTGGACAGCATCTGGCCCAGCTTGACGAAGGTCGGTCCCAGCGCTTCCAGGTCGCTGACGAACTGTTCCGGGTTGCCATCGGCGGGCACGTCGGCCTGGTTGCTGGCGGCGTCCAGGTTCATGCCCGAGAACACGCCCGAATGGCGATAGCGCATCAGCAGGCGCAGGATCTGGCTGCGCCGGTTCATGCCTTTGACCAGCGGAGGGTTGCCATTGGCGGTGGGCGGATTGCTCAAGCGACACTCCCATGCGACGAATACAGGTAGTGCCGGCCGCTGGCCGGCAATGTCCGGATTCCGCAGTGTCGCCGGGGGGCGGTAGGCACGCGGTGAATCCGACCGCTTCCGCAGCTGCCCCGGTATCGGTCAGAATCAGCTCATTCCCTCTCTTGGACGCCCCATGGCCGGTGCCAGCCTGTTTGCCCTGCTCGACGATATCGCCTCCCTGCTGGACGATGTCTCGGTGCTGACCAAGGTCGCGGCGAAGAAGACCGCGGGCGTGCTGGGCGACGATCTGGCGCTGAACGCGCAGCAGGTGACCGGGGTCAACGCCAACCGCGAACTGCCGGTGGTGTGGGCGGTGGCCAAGGGCTCGCTGGTGAACAAGGTGATCCTGGTGCCGGCGGCCCTGGCGATCAGTGCGCTGGAAGCCTGGCTGCACAGCCGTGGCTGGAACGTGCCGCTGATCGTGCCGCTGATGATGATCGGTGGTGCCTTCCTGTGTTTCGAGGGCGTGGAGAAGCTGGCGCACCGCTTCCTGCATTCGGCTGACGACGATGCCGAGCGCCTGGCCGAGCGTCGCAAGGCGCTGGCCGATGGGCAGGTGGACATGGTCGCGTGGGAGAAGGACAAGGTGAAGGGCGCGATCCGCACCGACTTCATCCTCTCGGCCGAGATCATCGTGCTGACCCTGGGCGTGGTCGCCACCGCACCATTCACCAACCAGGTGATCACCCTGGCGGTGGTGGCGCTGGCGATGACGATCTTCGTTTACGGACTGGTGGCAGGCATCGTCAAGCTCGATGACGTCGGCCTGTACCTGTCGCGCAAGGGAGGGGCCATCGCTGCCTTCGGTCGTGGCCTGGTCGCCTCCGCGCCGTGGCTGATGAAGTTCCTGTCGGTAGCCGGCACCATCGCCATGTTCCTGGTCGGTGGCGGCATCCTGGTGCACAACGTGCCGGCGCTGCACCACGCGGTGCAGGCACTGGGCGGGGAAGGGCAGTGGGGCTGGCTGATCAGTGCGGTGGGCAACATGGTGGTCGGCATCATCGCCGGCGCCATCGTGCTGGCCGCGGTGACCGGGTTCCAGAAGCTGCGCGGGAAGTAGGCGCCGGCCCATTGCCCGGTAGAGGCCGACCTTGGTCGGCGCTGTGATTCCGCGCGTGCCAACCAAGGTTGGCACCTACCAAAGCGTTGTCCTTTGCATTGGTAGAGGCCGACCTTGGTCGGCGCTGTGTTTCCATGTGTGCCAACCAAGGTTGGCACCTACCGGAGCGTTGTCCTTTGCATTGGTAGAGGCCGACCTTGGTCGGCGCTTTGTTTCCGCGCGTGCCAACCAAGGTTGGCACCTACCGAAGCGATGTCCTTTGCGCTGGTAGAGGCCGACCTTGGTCGGCGCTTTGTTTCCGCGTGTGCCAACCAAGGTTGGCACCTACCGAAGCGCTGTCCTTTGCGTTGGTAGAGGCCGACCTTGGTCGGCGCTTTGTTTCCGCGCGTGCCAACCAAGGTTGGCACCTACCGGAGCGCTGTCCTTTGCATTGGTAGAGGCCGACCTTGGTCGGCGCTGTGTTTCCGCGCGTGCCAACCAAGGTTGGCACCTGCCGAAGCGATGTCCTTTGCATTGGTAGAGGTCGACCTTGGTCGGCGCTTTGTTCCGGCGCGTGCCAACCAAGGTTGGCACCTACCAAAGCGGTTTCCGGTGTACCGAAGAACTACCCCGCCTGTACCCGGTTCTTGCCTTGCCGCTTGGCTGCATACAGCGCGTCATCGGCGCGGCGCAGCAGGGTCTCGGTATCGTCGCCGGGCTGCCATTGCGCCAGCCCGGCACTGAAATGCACCGGCACGCGCTGGTCCTGCACGGTCAGCACGCGGTGTGCCAGTGAACGCTGCAGGCGCTGCACGGTGGCCATGCTGTCGGCGCCCTGGGTCTCCGGCAGCACCAGCACGAACTCGTCGCCACCCAGCCGCGCGATGCCATCGGTGGCGCGCAGCAACAGCTTGCAGACGGTTACCAGGTGCTGCAGCAGTGCATCGCCACCGGCATGGCCATGTGCATCGTTGGTCTGGTGGAAATCATCCAGGTCGATCACCGCCACGCCCAGCGGCGAGTTGTTGCGCGCGGCGCGGGCCAGTTCACGTTGCAGCAGTTCGTCCAGGCCGCGGCGGTTCAGCGCCTGGGTCAGTGGATCGATGCGCGCCAGGTCACCGGCGGCACGTAGTTCCTGCTCCAGCTCGGCGATGCGCTGCTCTGCACGCTCCACTTCCTGCCGCGCGTTGGCCAGGTGATCGCGCGCCTGTGCGGCCTGCTGCTGCACCTTGCCGGTATCGCGCATCACGTCCTGCAGCAGCTGGTTGAGGTCGGCGATGCTGCGCGCTTCGCGCAGCTGCAGCGCGTAGCTGCCGATGCGGTCGTGGTATTCACCGGTGCTGGTGGCCATGCCGTCCATGCGCTCGATGAACTCGCCCATCAAGCCGCGCATCGCCGCCTTCGAATCGTCGATGCCCTGGCGCAGCAGCCCCTGCTTGTAGATCACTTCGCGCAGTTCGGCGCGGGTGCGCTCGACCGCCTCAGCTTCCAACGGCCCGTCCAGCAGCTGGCGTACTGCGGCGATCTGGCCCTGCAGCCAGCTGCGGTCATCCAGCAGCTCGCTCACGTTCTCCAGCAGCAGCGCGAACAGCTCCAGCAGCAGCGCCTGCTGCTCCTGCCAGCTCTCGGCACGCACGCCGACCTGGTGGCCGAGCTCGCGCACGCCCTGTTCGATCGGTTCCAGCGCCGTACCCGGCTGCCACTGGCGCAGGCGCGTGGCCAGTGCTTGGGCCTGCTCGCGCAGATCCGGGTCGTGCTGCAGCAGGGCCACCACGGCGCCACCCAGCAGCAGGCGCAACTGCTCGGACAGGCGCAGGCTTTCCGGTTGCCCGTCCGGTGAATGCTGTTCGATGGTGCGGATGTACTTGTCGATCAGCTGCCGCATCGCGCGCCCGTAGCGCGGCCAATCGGCACTAGCCTGCGCCGACTGCAGGCGATCACCCATGTCACCCAGTTCGCCGGGCAGGGTGGCCATGCCGTTGGCGAACGCGGCCAGCAGCGGCTCCGGCGCGTCGGCACCAGCAAACAGCTGCTGCAGCGCCACCCCGCCGCCGCCCTGCAGCACCACCCGGTCACCCAGGCCATCGTCCACCACCGCGCGCACGCGTGCCGGCGGCCCAAGGGCGGTACCGGGGGCAGGGCGGTGGTCGGGCTGGTCCGTCATGGAGCAAATCCTGGGGCTGGCAGGGACTGGTTCCAGCATATCGGCGCGGCCGCCGACGGCTTGAACGGCTAGGATGGGCGACAGGATGCCGCAGTGGAGGTGGTGATGCGCGTGATGTTGCTGGGGGCGACCGGCCTGGTTGGCGGGCTGACCCTGTCCAGGCTGCTGGACGACCCGCGCTGCAGCGCCGTGATTGCGCCGACCCGCCGCCCGTTGGCTGTGGCCCACGCCAAGCTGGAGAATCCGGTGCTGGCCTTCGATGCGTTGCCTGGCGCGCCCGAGTGGGCACGCGTGGACGCGGTCATCTGTGCGCTCGGCAGCACCATCGCCCAGGCCGGCAGCCGCGAGGCCTTCCACCGTATCGACCATGACTACCCGCTGGCGTTCGCCCGCTTGGCGCAGGCGCAGGGTGCGCAGACCTATGTGCTGAATTCCGCAGCCGGTGCCAACCCGCAGTCGTCGATCTTCTACAGCCGGGTGAAGGGTGAGCTGGAGCGTGACCTGCGCGCGCTGGGCTTCAACTCGTTGACCCTGGTCCGCCCCGGGCTGATCGGGGGCGAGCGCACCGAGGTGCGACGTGGCGAGCGCTTGGCTCTGACGGTGTTGGGGGCATTGGGGTCGCTGCTGCCACGGGCATGGCGGATCAATCCGGCCAGCGAGATCGCCACGGCACTGGTCGAGGCCGCGCTGGCCCCGCAACCGGGGCAGCATGTAGTGGCATCCAGCGCACTGGCCGGCTGATGTCGCGTGCGCTACGCCTGACCCAGCTGCTGCAGCTGCTGCGCCGCCATCGACGGCCGGTGGCCGGGCAGGTGCTGGCCGAAGCGCTGGGCATCAGCCTGCGCACGCTGTACCGCGATATCGAGACCCTGCGCGAGCAGGGTGCCGACCTGCGTGGCGAGGCCGGCGTCGGCTACCAGCTGGCACCGAGCGATACCTTGCCTCCCATGACCCTGCCACCGGCCGAGATCGACGCGCTGGTGCTGGGCCTGCGCTGGGTTGCGGCGCGCACCGAGCCGGCGTTGGCTGAGGCCGCACGCGATGCTCTGGCGCGTATCGCGCATGTATTGCCAGCAGCACGCCGGGAAGCCTTGCGTGATAGCGGCCTGCGCGTTGGCCCTTCGCGCGCTGCGGCCAAGGTGCCGGCGGCACGCCTGCAGGCTGTGCGCGAAGCGGTGAGCGCGCAACAACGACTGCAGTTCGGCTACCAGGATGCGCAGGGCCAACGTACCGAGCGCATTGTGTGGCCGTTCGCGCTGGGCTACTTCGATGAAGTGCCGATGCTGGCGGCGTGGTGCGAAGGCCGCGAGGACTTCCGCCATTTCCGCCTGGACCGCATCCGCCAGGTGCGCGTGCTGGGGGATCGCTACCTCGTGCCGCGCGCCACCCTGCTGCGGCGCTGGCAGAAGGCACAGGGCATCGCACCGGACTGGCTGGATCGTTTGTAGCGTCGAGCGTGCTCGCCTGCTTCTGTGCTTCGCTTCCTGCTTCTGGGGGAGGGCGGCCTTCGCTCTTCGCTCCTGGTAGGGGGCGAGCTTGCTCGACCGCCTTTGATCTTCGCGAACAGCAGTCGAGCAAGCTCGACATCTACCAGGGCCGGGGCAACAGCCGCCGAGCACGCGCGACGCTACTGACAGAATCTGTCAGCAGGGCCGTACCACCATGATCGCTCCCAACAACGGAGCTTCCCCCATGTTCACGCCCAGCACCCTGCTGCAGTACGTGCGCGACGTCGCCACCAGCGCCACGTTCTACAGCGGCATTCTCGGCAAGCCACCGGTCGAGCAGTCGCCCGGCTTTGCTTTGTTCCTGCTCGGCGATGGCGCCGCACTGGGCCTGTGGCAACGCGACGACGTGCAGCCGCCGGTGTCCGCACAGGCCGGTGCCGCCGAACTGGCGATGGTGGTCGGCAACCCGCAGGCCGTGCAGCAGATGCACGATGCGTGGCGCGCACTCGGTGTGCAGATTCTGCAGGCACCGGTGACCCTGGAATTCGGCCATGCCTTCGTCGGCGCCGATCCGGATGGCCACCGCCTGCGTGTCTACAGCCGCGCGGAAGGCATGGTCGCGCGCGATTGATCGCCCGCATTGTGTAGATCCACGCCATGCGTGGATGCAGGCACAAAAAAACGCCGGGCAGTGCCCGGCGTTTTTCCAGTTCATGTGCCAACCCAAGGTCGGCACCCACCGATAAGGTGGCCGATCAGCTGGCCAGCGCCAGATCGTCCATCATCGCGCGCAGGAAGCGGGCCGCTTCACCACCGGTGGCCGCGCGGTGGTCGAAGGTGACCGACAGCGGGATCACCTTGTGCGCTTCCACACCGCCCATCACCGGGGTCATCTGGTGGCGGGCACGGCCGGCACCAACGATGGCCACGCACGGCGGCACCACGACCGGGGTCGCGTAGCGGCCGGCGAACATGCCGAAATTGGACAGCGAGATGGTGTAGCCGCTGAGTTCCGAGGCGGCGATCGAACGCGATTCCACCTGCTCGCGCAGGCGGTTGACGCCTTCGCGGATGCCGCGTGCATCGAGCATGTCGGCGTTGCGCAGGGCCGGCACGAACAGGCCGTCGTCGGTGTCCACGGCGATGCCGATGTCCACCTGCGCGTGCAGGGTGCGGGTCAGCGCTTCGCCGTCGAACCAGGCGTTCATCGCCGGCACCTTCTGTGCGGCGACCACGATCGAACGCACCAGGCGCGCGGTGACGTCGTTGCCCGGCAGCCAGGCGTGGATGTCGGCGTCGTCGTTCAGCGTGGTCGGCACGACCTTGCTATGCGCATCGGCCATCACGCGCGCCATGTTGCGGCGCACGCCCTTCAGCGGTTCCGGCTGACCCTTGGCGATCACGCCCGGCGGCTGGGTACGCATCGGCTTGCCGGCGGCAGACAGAGGGGTGCGGGCTTCGCTCTGCACCGGGGCAGACACCTGCGCCGGGGCCGGCGCGGCATAGGCAGCAGCGGCCGGAGCCGGAGCGGCACCGATCTTGGCGCTGCCATCCGCAGCCGCCTGCTTGACGTCGGCCATGGTCACCGCGCCATCGGCGCCGGTGGCGCGCACGCGGGACAGGTCCACGCCCAGCTTGCGCGCGGTGGCACGCACGGCCGGCACGGCCTTGACGCCACCGACGGCCAGCGCCTGCTCGGCGTGCACGGCGTTGGAACTCTGCATGGCGCCGACCACGGTACCGGCGTCATCACGCTCGGCGGCGGCGGGCTTGGCCGCTTCGGCGGCCACCGGCGCGGCAGCGGCCGGCAGCGGCGGCGGGGTCGGTGCCGCGGCCGGTGCAGCATGGCCGTGGCTGTGGCCGGTGTCCTGGCCATCCGCGCGCTGTGGCAGGTTGGGGTCCAGTTCGAAGCTGGCCAGCACCGAGCCGGTCGGGATGATGTCGCCGGCAGCGCCGGACAGCTTCAGCACCTTGCCGGAGAACGGCGACGGCACTTCGACGACGGCCTTGGCGGTCTCCATCGAGACCAGCGGCTCGTCCAGCTTGATCACATCGCCTTCCTTGACGAACCACTCGACGATGGTCGCGTCCGGCAGGCCTTCGCCCAGGTCGGGCAGGTTGAAGTTCTTGGTCTGGCTCATTTGCAGTTCTCTTCCAGCAGTTCCAGTTCGCGGGCCGGCAGCCAACCCGTCGCGCCATTGGCGCGCTCGGACCACCACCACCCGCCGTGTTCGTGATGAAGCTTCACCATCTCGCCGCTTTCCACATCCAGCTCGCGGGCGTCGTAGTCGCACAGTGCTTCGGCGCGACCCTCGTCCAGCAGCTGCAACCAGGCGATGGGCGCCCATCCAGCGCGCCCATCGTTGGTGCGTACCCAGGCAAACGCCGGCCATTCCTCGTCACGGACACCTACTTCGACGATCTGGCCGGTGTGGAACCGGAGCGGGTTGGGATACTGGCTGCGGTAAGCCCCCAGAAGGCGGGCCCGCATGTCAGCCGGCCGCCACCGCGCGCTTGGCCGCAGCCACGATCCGCTCAACGCTCGGCAGGTACTTCATTTCCAGGCGGAACAGCGGAATGTGGGTGTCGTAGCCAGTAACGCGCTCGACCGGGGCCAGCAGGTCGTAGATCGATTCCTCGGCTAGGCGCGCAGCGATTTCGGCGCCGAAGCCCGCGGTCTTCGGGGCCTCCTGCACGATCACGCAGCGGCCGGTCTTGGCCACCGATTCGGCGATGGTGGCGAAGTCCAGCGGACGCAGCGTGGCCACGTCGATGACTTCGGCGCTGATGCCTTCGCCGGCCAGCTTGTCGGCCGCTTCCAGCGCTTCCTTCACCTGCGCGCCCCAGGTCACCAGGGTCACGTCGGTGCCGTCGCGCAGCACGAAGCAGACGTCCAGCGGCAAGGCTTCGCCGTCGTTGACGACCACTTCCTTGTACTGGCGGTAGATGCGCTTGGGCTCCATGTAGATCACCGGATCCGGCTCGCGGATCGCGGCCAGCAGCAGGCCGTAGGCGCGCTGCGGCGACGACGGCAGCACCACGCGCAGGCCCGGCACGTTGGTGAAGATCGCTTCGTTGGCTTCGCTGTGGTGTTCCGGTGCGCGGATGCCACCGCCCCACGGCACGCGCAGCACCATCGGGCAGTGCAGGCGGCCACGCGTGCGGTAACGCAGGCGTGCGGCGTGGCAGACGATATGGTCGACCATCGGGTACATGAAACCGTCGAACTGGGCCTCGGCCACGGGCTTCATGCCCTGCGCGGCCAGACCGATGGTCAGGCCGGCAATGGTGGTTTCATCCAGCGGGGTGTCGAGGATGCGTTCGGAGCCGAAGCGCTGCTGCAGGCCGGCGGTGGCGCGGAACACGCCGCCGTTGACGCCCACGTCCTCGCCCAGCACCAGCACCGACGGGTCGTGCTCCAGCTCCCAGGCCAGTGCCTGGGTGATGGCTTCGATCAGGGTGATGGGGGTGGTGGTCATGCTCTCTTCTCCGCGCGCGACGGCGGCGCTGTCGGCGGCGTTGGTGTGCGCGCCGGGCGCGCCGTTCTTGATCTCATCCATGGCGCTTCTCCAGGGCGATCGCCTGGGCACGCTGGGCCAGCAGGTCCTGCGGCGGATCGGCGTAGAGGAAATCGAACATCGCCTCGACCGGCTGCACCGGCGTGTTGAGGTACAGGTTCACTTCCTCGTCCACGCGCGCGCCGCACTCGGCGACCCACGCGGTTTCCTCGTCCTCGCTCCACACGCCGGCGTTGATCAGGTACTTGCGCAGGCGCAGCATCGGCTCGCGCTGCCAGGCATCCTTCACTTCGGCGTCGTCGCGGTAGCGGCGTGCGTCATCGGCGGTGGTGTGGTCGGACAGGCGGTAGGTCATCAGTTCCAGCACGGTGCCACCGTTGCCGGCCAGCGCACGTTCGCGCGCCTGCTCCATCGCCGCCAGCACTGCGATCAGATCGTTGCCGTCCACCTGCAGGCAGTGCAGGCCGCCGGCCAGGCCCTTCTGCGCCAGCGTTTCGGCACCGGTCTGGGCCGAACGCGGAACCGAGATGGCCCAGCCGTTGTTGACGATGCACAGGATCAGGGGCAGCTTGTAGGCGCCCGCCGAATTCAGTGCCGCGTAGAAGTCGGTCTTGGAGCTGCCGCCGTCGCCACACACGGCCACCGCGATCTGCGGTTCCTTGTTGAGCTTGAACTTCAGCGCGGCGCCTGCGGCATGCAGGCACTGGGTGGAAATCGGCACGCAGAACGGGAAGTCCTTGGCCGCGTTGCCGCCGTAATCGTTGCCGCGTTCGTCGCCGCCCCAGTACATCAGCACGTCGTGCGGGCGCACGCCACGCATGAACATCGCGCCATACTCGCGGTACGAAGGTGCGAACACGTCGTCCTTCTGCATCGCGGCACCGATGCCCACGTGCGCGGCTTCATGGCCCAGGCAGGCGGCGTAGGTGCCGAGCTTGCCGGTGCGCTGCAGCGCGATGGATTTGCTGTCGAACGTACGTACGAACAGCATCTGCTTGAACAGCGGTACCAGGACCTTGGGGTCGCGCAGCGACGCGGGCAGGTCATCGCGGACGAGCTTGCCGTCCGTGTCCAGGTACTGCAGGTATTCGATCTTGAATTCAGCGGCAACCGTCATTGCGTACTGCACCTTCGACAGAGAAGTTACAAATGATATGAATCGCCATGTTAAGGAACGCGTACGGAATAGCCTTCCTGCGGCGCAACACGGCGACACCCCGTTTTACCCCTGCCGGCGGGTGGGGGGCCAATAACAACAACGTATTCAGTCGTTGCTGCAAAGCATCAGAATATGCCTCTGGCTGACTGCCCGCGCAACGGCCTGATCGGTTCCACGCGCAGGCCCGGCATCGGGCGATGCTCCACGGCCTTCCGCACGCCCGGGTATGGAGGTGGCGGCTGCCAGCACGGCGGCAACGCGCTACCCTTGCCGCCCCCGATCTGGCCGCACCCATGTCCGTCGACAACAACCAACGCGATCTCGAAGCCGGCATCCACACCGATCTGCAGGGGCGCCTGACCTATGGCGGCTACCTGCGGCTGGACCAGCTGCTCAGCGCGCAGCAGCCGCTGTCCAACCCGCCGCACCACGATGAGATGCTTTTCATCATCCAGCACCAGACCTCGGAGCTGTGGCTGAAGCTGCTGGGCCACGAACTGCGTGCCGCGATTGGCTTCCTGCAGCGCGATGAAGTCTGGCAATGCCGCAAGGTGCTGGCGCGCAGCAAGCAGGTGCTGCGCCAGCTCACCGAGCAGTGGTCGGTGCTGGAAACGCTGACTCCGTCCGAGTACATGGGCTTCCGCGACGTGCTGGGCCCGTCGTCGGGCTTCCAGTCGCTGCAGTACCGCTACATCGAGTTCCTGCTGGGCAACAAGAACGCGCAGATGCTGCAGGTGTTCGAGCACGACGCGGCCGGGCAGGCGCAGCTGCGCAGCGTGCTGGAAGCGCCCAGCCTGTACGAGGAATTCCTGAAGTACCTGGCCCGCTTCGGCCATGCCGTCCCGGCAGTCTACGAGGCCCATGACTGGACCCAGCCGCATGTGGCCGACGACGCACTGCAGCCGGTCTTCGAACGCATCTACCAGGACACCGACCGCTACTGGCGCGAGTACTCGCTGTGCGAGGACCTGGTGGACCTGGAGACCGCCTTCCAGCTGTGGCGATTCCGACACATGCGCACGGTGATGCGGGTGATCGGCTTCAAGCGCGGCACCGGCGGCTCGTCCGGGGTGGGCTTCCTGGCCAAGGCGCTGGAGCTGACCTTCTTCCCCGAACTGTTCCAGGTACGCACCAGCCTGCAGGCCGCGCCCCCGGCAGAACTGGGGTGATCCCCATTCAGCTTGGGCCCCGGCGATTGGCTGGATCGTTTCAGATGCAAGTTCAGCGAGCAGGCCGGCACCTGCCTCAAACGGCGTGTATTTGACGTGAACGCCAGAAGTCGGTGATCCTCGCGCGTTGCTCCAACTGCACATCGGACGTGCTCGTCATCCACCGAACCAGGAAATCCGCATGAGCGTAAACGCCACTGCGAACACCCCAGAGCCGGCGCTGCCGGACTTCAAGACCACGCTGGGCCACCCGCGCCCGTTGTGGATGCTGTTCATGACCGAGTTCTGGGAGCGCTTTGCGTTCTACGGCATCCGCTGGGCCTTGGTGCTGTACATCGTCGCCCAGTTCTACAACGGCAACGCTGCCGGTGAAGGCGACGCCAGCCGCATCTACGGTGCCTATCTGGCCCTGGTGTACGCCGCGGCGATCTTCGGTGGCTACGTGGCCGACCGGGTCCTGGGCTACCAGCGCTCGATCCTGACCGGCGCGATCATCATGGCCGCCGGCCTGTTCATGATCTCGCTGCCGCAGGAGCACATCTTCAAGCTCGGCCTGGCCACGATCATCGTCGGCAACGGCCTGTTCAAGCCCAACATCTCGACCATGGTCGGCAAGCTGTACGGCCTGAAGGACGAGCGCCGCGATTCGGGCTTCACCATCTTCTACATGGGCATCAACATCGGCGCGATGATCGCCCCGGTGCTGACCGAGTACCTGGCCCGCAAGGTCTTCGGTACCACCGAAATGCCGTCGTACAAGGTCGTGTTCATTGCCTCGGGCGTGGGCATGCTGATCTCGCTGGTGTGGTTCTACATCGGTCGTGCCGGCCTGAAGGGCATCGGTGCACCGCCGGCCGGCGCTGAAGGCTTCGGTCGCATCATCATGGTGCTGATCGGTGCCGTGGTCGCCATCCCGGTCGCGTACTTCCTGCTGGCCACCGGCGCCACCGCGCTGGCCTGGATCCTGGGCGCGATGTTCACCGCGCTGGCCGTGCTGCTGCTGGTCGAGGGCATCCGCGAGGGCAAGGTGCAGCGCGACCGCGTGATCGCCATGCTGATCATCTTCGCCTTCAACGTGATGTTCTGGATGTTCTTCGAGCAGGCCGGCAGCTCGTTCACCTTCCTGGCCGAGAACATCGTCAACCGCCAGTTCGGTGACTGGACCTTCCCGACCGCGTGGTTCCAGTCGGTCAACTCGGTGGCCATCATCACCCTGGCACCGATCATCGCCTGGATCTGGGTGGCCATGGGCCGCGCCAATCCGTCCATCCCGCGCAAGTTCGGCCTGGGCCTGCTGTTCAACGGCGCCGCGTTCGCGCTGTTGATGTTCGCCCTGTCGCAGATGGTCGTGGACGGCAAGATCCCGTTCTGGACCCTGTTCATGGTCTACGTCATCCAGTCCGTGGGTGAGCTGTGCCTGTCGCCGATCGGCCTGTCGATGGTGACCAAGCTGGCCCCGGTGCGCCTGGTCGGCTTCGGCATGGGTGGCTGGTTCCTGTCCACCGGCATCGGCAACAACCTGTCGGGCATCTTCGCCGGTGTGGTCAGTGGTGAAGGCGGCATGACGGTCGAGTCGGCCCTGAAGGGGTATACCTTCGGGTTCTGGGCCCTGATCGGCTCCGGCGTGGTGCTGTTCCTGGTCGCCCCGCTGATCAACAAGCTGATGCACGGCGTCAAATGATGAGGAGAGGGTAGAAGGCATGCGCAGCAAGCTCGGTGGTGCAATGGGGGTGGTCTGTGCGGCGCTGATCGGCGCCTGTTCCCAACCGCAACCGCCTGCCGCCGCCGAGCCCACGCAGCCTCTGGATACCCGACCCACCGAGCCACCGGTCGCTGACCCCAGCGAACCGGTGGCCTCGGGCAACACCCCGGTGGCGGCGGACATCGCCGCCATCGCCGGGCTCGGCGCGCAGTTCGACCCGGCCCGCGATCCCGCCGACGATCTGGCCACCGCCAAGGTGGAAGCCCAGCGCGGCAAGAAGCGCATCCTGCTGGAGGTCGGCAACGCCGCCTGCGATCGCTGCCAGGCGCTGGACGAGCTGGTGGAAGGCAACGGCGATCTGCGCCGCTTCCGCGATGCCCACTACGTGTGGGTGAAGATCAACGCCAGCGACGAACAGCCCAACACCGCCTTCTTCGCCCAGTTCCCGGAAATGGAGCGCGACTACCCGCACCTGCTGGTGCTCAATGCCGATGGCAGCCTGCTGGTGTCGCAGGCGACCGGCGAACTGCGCAAGGGCGACGCCTTCCAGCCGGCACGGGTGACCGCCTTCCTCAAGCAGTGGGCACCTGACAAACCGGAATAGGGTAGTGCCGGCCGCTGGCCGGCCGCTGGCCGGCAGCTTCGGTGGATGCCGACCGCTGACCGCCACCCCCGGTGGGTGCCGACCGTTGGTCGGCACTGAGGCACATCCACGCGTGACGTGGGTCGATTGCGCGCGCCGTCACACTCTCCGAATCGGCATCTCAACTTCACCGTACGTACGCCGTTACCGGCAAGGACCTCAGTCGACATCCCGTCGATACACCCTACCGGAATGCCCATGCACAGCGACCACGCCGAACGACTGCCCGAACCTGCCAGCACTCTGGCCGACGGCGAAGCAGGCGATGGCGTGACCCTGCCGCCGCAGGAGGCACTGCTGGATGACGCGGGTACCGGCGAGGACACCGTTGAACTGGCACCGCCGCGTCACCGCCTGCCGCAGATCGCGCTGCCCGACAACGTGGTGCTGAAGGGCGCGGTGCAGAAGCTGGTCGAGCAGAAGGCGCGGCTCGATGCATTGGCCGCCGAAGGCCAGCTGGCCGGGCTGCTGCCGCCGGAATGGCAGGGCCATGGCGTGCGGGCCATCGAACTGTCCACGTTCATCCAGGGCGTACTGCCGTTCCTGCAGCCGGGCGAACGCGGCGAAACCGCGCCCGCACGCCTGCCGGTGCGCCATGTGCTGGGGGACGACAGCCGCTGGGGCCTGGACGATGTCTCCGAACCGAAGTCGCTGGCCTGGTACCTGGCCAGCGACGAACGCGCTACCGCCGGCAGCAAGGATGTGGCCGAGGCCTATCTGGTGGGTGCACTCGGCCTGGCGTGGATGCAGGAAGGGCGCAGCCGTCCTGGATTCCTGCGCGCGATGGGCCAGGACAGCCTGGCGGCGCGGGTGACCATGCTCGGCTACCCACCAGCCGGGGAGTTGGCGCTGTACAGCGTCACCGCCCACGGCCAGCCACAGATCTGGTGCGTGCATGGCCGCCGCCGCATGCGCCCGCTGGTGGCGCCGTGGCTGAGCGTGCCGCTGCTGACCGCCTATGGCGTGCCGGCGCCGGTCGCGTGGCCGTCCAGTTTCCCGCCGGTGGAGGCGGTGGCCGAACTGCTGGCGACCGCGCGGCAGGGGCGCGCGCTGCCGGAAGTGGACCTGGGCAAGGTCGTGGCGAAGATCGCCGAGGACGCCGCGTCTGACGCCTGGCAGCCGGTCAGCCTGCTGCAGCTCAACACCTGGTCACCGCGCTGGCACTTCTTCCTGGGCACCTTCGTCGGCCTGCCGTCGCTGCTGCTGGTGGCTGCCGCGCTGGCGCTGCCGGGCGCGGTCGAAGCGGCCACGGTTGCCGCCTCGCTCGGCTTCGCCGGGGGGGCCATCGCTGCGCTGGCGGTGCCGTGGATCCATGCGCGGCGCAAGCATCTGAGCTGAAGCATGAGCGCCATCCACGCGCGGCGTGGATCTACAGGGGGCCGGGTGCCGCGGTCTGCAGCTGTTGCCGGGCCCGCTCCATGGCGGTCTGCAGTCTTTGTTTGAGGACCTCACGAGAGGGCAGCGTGGTCAGGTACTCCGCAACATGGATGCCTGAGCGATCCAGCTCCAGCAATTCGATCTGACCCGCCTTCTTCCCCGTGCAGAGGATGATGCCCAACGGCGCCTGCTCGCCGTCCTCACGTTCGTAGCGGTCCAGCCAGCGCAGATAGAGTTCCATCTGCCCTTTATAGGCGGGCTTGAATTCGCCGATCTTCAGCTCGATGGCGATCAGCCTGCGCAGACGCCGGTTGTAGAACAGCAGGTCCAGGTGGAAGTCATCGCCGTCGATCTGGATGCGCTTCTGGCGGGCGACGAAACTGAAGCCGGTGCCAAGTTCGAGCAGGAAACCCTGCATCTCGCGTAGGATCGCGCTTTCAAGGTCCTGCTCGTCCCAGCTGTCCTTGAGGCCAAGAAAATCCAGTACGTAGGGATCACGCAGTACCAGCCCTGGAGACAGCTGCTGGTTGTCGCGCAGTGCCGCCAACTCATCGGCGATGGTCTGCTCGGGTTGACTGGAAAGCGCCGTGCGCTCGTACAGCATCGAATCGATGCGCTGGCGCAGCGTGCGCACACTCCAGCCTTCGGTGGCGGCCATCTGCGCATAGAAGTCACGCTTTAGCGGATCCGCCAGCGGGATCAGTGCGATGAAGTGGGTCCAGCTCAATTGTCGTATCAGCGATACGACAATCTGCTCGTCTGCAAATGCGGTGGAGAACTGCACCATCCGGCGCAGGCTCTTCTCACCGAAGGAGGTACCGAACTCGGTCGTCAGCGCCTTGGCTATCCGGGTGAAGACAAGCTCTCCGTAGCGGGCCCGTCGGCCCCTCAACTGATCAACGTGGATGCGACGCCCGATCCGCCAGTACAACAGAGTCAGTTCGGTGTTGATGGTCCTGTGCATCCTGTTGCGCGCCGCGCAGATCAGCTCCCTGAGATCGGCCAGCAATTCCTGGCCATGCGGCAGCGTTGAACGCGAGTCATCCATGAGGGGGCCCGTCCGATGTGGATCCATGGCCGGGCTGATACCCGTTGAACGTTTACCGTCAGGCCGCACACGTGAGCAGTCCAATAGGAGAATTCACTGAATCAGCCCGTTTCGATACACCAGCCTGGCGGAAACGGGCCGTAACGGGCCAATGCGGAAATGTCGCTGGGCGAGGGCGACACTTCAGGGCGGGATCTGCGGGAGGTGAATGCGTCCGATGGCATCGCTTGCGGTCGGTCCGCAGTCCGCCAAAGAGCGGGTCCCGTCAGATCAAAGGGGGCGGACGACAATCGCCCGGCCACTGTTCCGCTACCGCTCGGGGTCGGAACCCGCAACTTGGGGTCCAAAACGACTTAATCCCCTCCGTCCCCTTTTTCTTTCAGACCCCTTCGCCCATCCGCTCCAGGCCTTCGCCGGCCAAGCGCAGGATCAGCTTTTCCAGCACCTGCTCTTCCTCGTCGCTCAGCACCGACATCAGTTTGCGGGTGATCTCGATCACCATCGGCGCGATGGTCTCGTACACCTCGAAACCGGCTGCAGACAGGGCAAGCACCGAGCGGCGGCGGTCGTCGCCGTGGGTCTCGCGCTTGATGAAGCCGCGCTCCAGCAGGCGGGCCACGGCACGGCTGACCGCCACCTTGTCCATCGCCGTGCGGTCGGAGACCTCGCTGGCCGAGGAGCCCGGGTACAGCGCCAGGATGGTGATCACCCGCCACTCGGGAATCGCCAGACCGTAACGATCGCCGTATAGCTTGGCGATGTTGCCGCTGACCCGGTTGGACAGCACGCTCAGCCGGTACGGCAGGAACTGTTCCAGGTCGAGCAGGACGTGCGAGGCACGCAGGCGGGTCGAGGCGGGATCGGGGCTCATGTTGCGGTGCACCTTGCTGGTGGTTTCAAGTGTAACTATAAGGGTTGGGTCCAGACCCTGCATTCTCGCCGGGTCCCTACCTGCCCGCACCTGGTTTGTACCGATGCGGTACCGATTCGGAGCCACGCCATGAATACCGCAGTCCCGACCGCCTCGCACCCCAACCCCGGCATGCAGGTCACCACCTTCGAGAACCCGATGGGCATCGACGGCTTCGAGTTCGTCGAATTCGCCGCCCCGGCCGGCCGTGGCCAGGAGCTGCACGAGTACTTCCGGAAGATGGGTTTCAGCGCGGTGCTCAAGCACAAGCAGCGTCCGATTACCGTCTATCGCCAGGGCGACGTCAACTTCCTGGTCAATGAAGACCCCGATTCGTTCGCCTCGGACTTCGCCGAAAAGCACGGCCCGTGCGCTTGCGGCTTCGCCATCCGCTTCAAGAAGCCGGGCCAGGAGGTCTACCAGACCGCGCTGGGCAACGGCGCCGAAGCCATCGCCTTCAAGCCGGACAGCAAGGCGGTCAGCGCGCCGGTCATCAAGGGCATCGGCGACTGCATGCTGTACCTGGTCGACCGCTACGGCAGCGCAGGCAGCATCTTCGATGGCGACTACGAGTCGATCGCCGGTGCCGACCTGCACCCGGTGGGCTTCGGCCTGACCTTCATCGACCACCTGACCCACAACCTGTACTTCGGCAACATGCAGCAGTGGTCGGACTACTACGAACGCCTGTTCAACTTCCGCGAGATCCGCTACTTCGACATCAAGGGCCTGAAGACCGGCCTGGTGTCCAAGGCGATGACCGCGCCGGACGGCATCGTGCGCATCCCGCTGAACGAATCGTCCGACCCGAAGAGCCAGATCAACGAGTATCTGGACGCGTACAAGGGCGAGGGCATCCAGCACATCGCCTGCTTCACTGAGAACATCTACGAGACCGTCGAAGCGATGCGCGCGCAGGGCGTGGATTTCCTCGATACGCCGGAGACCTACTTCGACGTGATCGACCAGCGCGTGCCGAACCACGGTGAAGACGTGGCGCGCCTGGCCAAGAACAAGATCCTGATCGATGCCGATCCGGAAACCCACCAGCGCAAGCTGCTGCAGATCTTCACCCAGAACTGCATCGGCCCGATCTTCTTCGAGATCATCCAGCGCAAGGGCAACGAAGGCTTCGGCGAAGGCAACTTCACCGCGCTGTTCGAAAGCATCGAGCGCGACCAGATCCGCCGCGGCGTGCTGTAACGTTCAACGGTAGCGCCGGGTCATGCCCGGCGCCTGCTCATCTGTAGAGCCGAGCCATGCTCGGCTGCTTCCCGTTCCGGTCTCGCCGTTTTTCAGGAGCCCCCATGTCCACCGCCATCACCGCCCGCGGCTACCAGTCCGGTTTCGGCAACGAATTCGCCACTGAGGCCGTCGCCGGCGCGCTGCCGGTCGGGCAGAACTCGCCGCAGAAGGTGGCCCACGGCCTGTACGCCGAACAGCTGACCGGCACCGCCTTCACCGCGCCGCGCGGCAGCAACCGCCGCAGCTGGCTGTACCGGATCCGCCCGGCGGTGACCCATGGCGAATTCACGCCGTTCGCGCAGTCGCAGCTGCAGTGCGATTTCGGCGCTCAACCGGCTTCGCCGAACCAGCTGCGCTGGAGCCCGCTGCCGCTGCCGGAACTGCCGACCGACTTCGTCGAGGGCCTGTACACGATGGGCGGCAACGGCTCGCCCGATGCGCATGCCGGCGTGGGCATCCACCTCTACGCCGCCAACCGCGACATGGTCGGCCGCTACTTCTACGATGCCGATGGCGAGCTGCTGATCGTGCCGCAGCTGGGCGGCCTGCGCCTGCTGACCGAGCTGGGCGTGATCGAGATCGAGCCGCAGCAGATCGCGGTGATCCCGCGCGGCGTGCGCTTCCGCGTCGAACTGCCCGATGGCCCGAGCCGCGGCTACATCTGCGAAAACTACGGTGCGCTGCTGAAACTGCCGGACCTCGGTCCGATCGGTTCCAACGGCCTGGCCAACCCGCGCGACTTCGAGACCCCGCACGCGGCGTTCGAGGATGTCGATGGTGATTTCGAGCTGATCGCCAAGTTCGAGGGCCGCCTGTGGCGTGCGCCGATCGACCATTCGCCGCTGGACGTGGTGGCCTGGCATGGCAATTACGCGCCGTACCGCTACGACCTGCGCCGCTTCAACACCATCGGTTCGATCAGCTACGACCACCCGGATCCGTCGATCTTCCTGGTGCTGCATTCGCCCAGCGACACGCCGGGCACCAGCAACATGGATTTCGCGATCTTCCCGCCGCGCTGGCTGGTGGCGCAGAACACGTTCCGCCCGCCGTGGTTCCACCGCAACATCGCCAGCGAGTTCATGGGTCTGGTGCATGGCGCCTACGACGCCAAGGCCGAAGGCTTCGTGCCGGGCGGCGCGTCGCTGCACAACTGCATGAGTGGCCACGGTCCGGATGCGCCGACCTTCGACAAGGCCTCCAATGCGGACCTGTCCAAGGCGGACGTGATCAAGGACACGATGGCCTTCATGTTCGAGACACGCGCGGTGATCCGCCCGACCGCGCAGGCCTTGGCGGCCGGCCATCGCCAGGGCGATTACCAGCAGTGCTGGAACGGGCTGCGCAACAACTTCCGCTGACCCGGAAAAGGGGACGGAGGGGATTAAGTCGCAAACAGCGCACGTGTGCTTGAAACGACTTAATCCCCTCCGTCCCCTTTTTCTTCAAGCGGCCTCGGCGAATGCGTCGCAATGCTCCAGCGGCAGCGCTTCCAACAGGCGCTGGCGTACGCGCTGGCAATAGCCGTCCGAGGTCAGCGCGGGCAGCATCTGCATCGCCGACTGCAGCCGCTGCAGCACCTCGTCTTCCGCACGCGCCTGCTGCAGGTCGCGGAACAGTGCAGCCGCCTGCGGGTGGCGCTGCATCTCCAGGATGCCCAGCACATAGATGCGCGCGGCCACCAGCGAGCGGCGGCGTTCGACCGGTGTGGCAGTCGCTGCAGCCGGAGCCGGTGCTGCAGCAACAGGTTCGGGTGCGATGACAGCGCTGGGGGAGGGCGTGGCCGTGGCCTGCCCTGTGCTCAGGTAGCCCGCCTGCACCAGCTGGATGACCATCGCCGGCGCCTCCGCACCGAGCAGGCCGGTCAGTTCGGCGATGCTGCGCTGGCCGTCGCACAGGATCAGCAGCCGGCGCTGGCGCATGTCCAGCGGCGCGCGGTGGGCCTGCAGCGCGGTTCGGGCGAGATCGGTCTTGCGCGGTTGCATGGGAGGGACAGCCAAGTCGGTGCACGCCGAGCCTGAACGAAGGCGATGAAACCGCGATGACAATGCAACGCCTGCACGCACCTTGCGCTAGCGTGCAGCCACCTTCGTGCCAGGGAACCGCACCGATGAAGCACCTCCCGATTGCTGGTCTGTTGCTGCTGTCGCTCGCCGCCTGCAACCGCAATGCCGAGGCACCCGCCGCGGCCGACGCTACCACGCCATCCAGCGCAGGCGCCTCCGCCAGCCCGGCAGCCACACCCATTGCAGCCGCGGAACCGGGCCCGGCACGCCTGGATGGCTTCGCCGGCGCGACGCTGGGCACCGGCATCGCCGAGGTCCGCAGCGGCTTCGGCGCGCCACTGCAGGGGCTGGGTGCCGACGCCAGCGGCACGCCGCTGCCGGCCGACGACAGCAACGACGGCTGCTATTTCCTGCATCCGCAGGACGCCGAAGACCCGCGCCTGATGATCGAAGGTCGCAAGCTGGTGCGCTATGACGTGCGCAGCCCCGCGATCACCGCACCGGGTGGCGGCAAGGTCGGCATGACCCTCGGCGAGCTGCAGGTGCTGTACCCCGAGCGCGCCGACGTCGGCCCTGACAAATACGACGAGAAGGCCCAGCACCTGCGCGTGCGCCCGGCGCAGGACGGCGCTGCGGTGATCGACTTTGCGCTTGGCGCTGATGGCCGGGTGAGTGCATGGCGGGTCGGGCAGACCCCGCAGGTCGATTATGTGGAAGGCTGTGGCTGATCCTTGATCCACGGCCCAGCCATGCGCGCGGGGCCAGCGTAGAATCGCGCCACGACCGCTGGGGGAGTGCTCGATGATCGCTATTGCCATTGCCTGGTTCCTGCTCGGCCTGCTGTTGCTGGCGCTGGGCGGGGACTCCATCGTCAAGGCCGTGTCCGGCCTGGCCCAGCGCTTCGGGGCCAGCCCGTTCACTGCGGGCCTGCTGTTGCTCGGGGTGACCACCTCGTTGCCGGAACTGGCGGTCAACGCGCGCGCGCTGGCGGTCGGCCAACCCGAGCTGGCGCTGGGCAATGCAGTAGGCAGCAGCATCGTCAACGTGGGCCTGACCCTGGCCATGGCGGCGATCGCCGCCCCGCTGCTGCTGCGCGCGCGCCTGCAGACGGTGCTGTGGTGGTCGCTGCTGGCAGCGGGCGTGCTGCTGATCCTGTTCGGGCTGGATGGGCGCCTGGTGCGCTGGGAGGGTGGCGTGCTGGTGGCCGGCTTCATCGTCGTGCAGGTGCTGCTGCTGCGCCGTGGCCGCAGCGAGAGCGCGGACGTGCAGGCGACCATCGCCGAGTCCGCCTTGAGCCGCACCAGCCTGCCATTGAACGTGCTGCGCGTGCTGATCGCGGCGTTGACCCTGTACTGGGGCGCGCGCCTGGTGGTGGGTGCCGCAGCGGACTTCGGTGCGGCGCTGCGCTGGACGCCACTGCTGGTCGGCCTGCTGCCGGTTGCAATCGGCACCGCATTGCCGGAGGTGGCCACCGCCATCGCCGCCGCGCGTCGCGGTCACGGCGACATGGTGCTGGGGCACGTGCTGGGCTCCAGCGTGGTCAACCTGCTGCTGGTGATCGGCGCGATGGCGATGCTGCAGCCGCTGGCGCTGCCGGCCTCGTTCGTACGCCTGGAACTGCCGGCGCTGCTGGCCTTCGCCCTGGTGCTGTACCCCATGCTGCGCGGCGATCTGAAGATCAGCCGCGGCGAAGGCGGGATCCTGCTGGTCGCGTTCACGGGCTGGTTCGTGCTGGAACTGCTGCTGGTGGGTGCCCCAGCGTTGTAAATCCACGCCATGCGTGGATGCAGTTGGCTCCGTGCCGACCAAGGTCGGCACCTACCGGTCACCCCGCCGATGATGCGGTAGCTGCCAACCTTGGTTGGCACTCGGGGAAACAAAGCGCCGACCAAGGTCGGCCTCTACCGGATTTACCGGTTCTGCGTGGTTTCTTCTTCCCGCACCGGTTCCGGCGGCGGCAGCTGCTCTTCAGCAGCCGGCTCGTTGCCGGGCAGGCTGGGGCGGGTTTCCATCAGCAGCGACAGCGCGGCCTTGGCCATCATGTGTGCGCTGATCGGTGCAGTGATGAACAGGAACACGGTGATCAGCAGCTCGCGCGGCTGTGGGTCCTGGCCGAGGAAGATGTGGTAGCACACCGAACACACCAGCACGCAGCCCACGCCCAGCGTGCTGGCCTTGGTCGGTGCGTGCAGCCGCTTGAAGAAGGTGGACAGCTTCACCAGGCCCAGTGCGCCGACCAGGATGAAGAAGCAGCCGAACAGCAGCAGGATCGACAGGCCGATCTGGATCGCAGTGATCATTCGACGATGTCCCGGCGCAGCACGAACTTGCTCAGCACCACGGTGCTGCCGAAGCCGAGCATGGCGATGACCAGTGCGGCTTCGAAATAGATCGCTGAGTTGAGGTACATGCCGAACAGCATCAGCTCGGCAATGGCAGTCACCGACAGGGTGTCCAGCGCGAGGATGCGGTCGGGCACGGTCGGGCCGCGCAGCAGGCGCCAGGTGGCCAGCAGCATCGCCAGCCCGACCACGTGCATGCACACCACCAGCGTGGTCTGGATGATCTGGAATCCAGTCATGGGAAGATCTCCATCAACGGGGCTTCGTAACGTCGCTTGATCGTGTCGATCAGGTCCTGCGGGTCCTCCAGGTGCAGCACGTGCACCAGCAGGAACCTGCGGTCGTCGCTGAGCGCGGCCGAGACCGTGCCCGGGGTCAGGGTGATCATGCTGGTCAGCGCGGCGATGCCGTGGATGTTGGCGATGTCCAGCGGCAGCCAGATGAAACCCGGGTGGATGTTCTTCTCCGGGCCCAGTACCTGGATCGCCACGCGGATGTTGGACATCAGGATGTCCCACAGGGTCACGCACAGCAGCTTGGGCAGCGGGCGCAGGGTGCCGATGCGGGCGAACTCGCGGTCCAGGCGCGCGGCGAACAGCGGCACCACCACGCCCAGCACCAGCCCCAGCACGAACTGGCCGAGGGTGAAGCTGTCGGACATCAGCAGCCAGAACGCCACCACCATGATGCTGAGCATCGGCGAGGGAATGATGCGGCGGAACAGGGAGCGCTGGGCGGTCATGGCTGGCGGATCTCCGGCGGGGTCGCACGCAGCTGCTGCACATACTCGCTGGGGTGCAGCAGCTGTGCAGCGGTGGCGTCGGTGTAGCGCATCAGCGGTGCAGCGGCCAGGGTCATGCCGATGCCATAGGCCAGCAGGATGCAGGCCGCGTACAGCTCGACCCGGCGCAGGCGTGCCTTGCGCGGCTTCGGTGCATCGGCCTCGACCGGCGGCACGCGCCAGAACAGGCGGATGCCGCCGCGGGTCAGGCCCATGATCACCAGCAGGCTGCTGACCAGCACCGCAGTCCACACCGGGGCGGTGTACTGCGCCGGTATGCCGGCCAGCAGCGCGGCCTTGGCCAGGAAGCCGGACAGCGGCGGCAGGCCGGCCACCGACACCGCGCCGATCAGGAACAGCACCGCCGGGGTTTCCTTGCCCGGCATCGGCGCGACCACTTCCTTGCGGTCGCTGGCGCCACCGCGACGGCGGCGGATCAGGTCGGCAATCAGGAACAGTGCGGCGGCGACGAAGCTGCTGTGCGGCAGGTAGTACAGGCCGGCCGACAGCACCTGCGGCGTGCCTACCGAGAAGGCGATGAACAGCGTGGCTGCCGAGATGATCACCAGGTACGAGATCAGCACGCGCAGGCGGGTCGCGGCCAGCGCACCGAGGCCGCCAAGCACCAGCGTTGCCACGCCGGCCCACAGCAGCCAGTCGCGGCCGTAGCCGGCCATCGCACCGGCATCGTCGCCGAACCACAGCATCTGGATGCGCAGCACCGAGTACAGGCCGACCTTGGTCATGATCGCGAACAGGGCGGCGACTGCAGCCGGTGCGCGCGAATAGGCTTCCGGCAGCCACAGGTACAGCGGCATCAATGCGGCCTTGGCGCAGAACACCAGCAGCAACAGGCCCATCGTCGCCTTCACCAGGGTCAGCTGCGCCGGCGGCACTTCGGCGATGCGCTGCGAGAGCTCGGCCATGTTCAGCGAACCCAGCGAGGCGTACAGCAGGCCCAGCGCGATCAGGAACAACGTCGAGGCGGTGACGTTGAACACCACGTAGTGCAGGCCGATGCGCATGCGCAGGCCGCGGCCACCACTGAGCAGCAGGCCGTAGGAGGCGATCAGCATCACCTCGAAGAACACGAACAGGTTGAAGATGTCGCCGGTGAGGAACGCACCGTTGAGGCCGACCAGCTGGAACTGGAACAGTGCATGGAAGTGCGGCGCGCGGCGGTCCCAGCCCGAGCAGGCATGCAGCAGGCAGGGAATGGCCAGCAGCAGGGTGGTCAGCAGCATCCATGCCGACAGCCGGTCGGCCACCAGCGCGATGCCCAGCCGCGACGGCCAGTCGCCCAGCAGGTAGACGTTGATGTCACCGCCCGCGGTCGATGCGAACAGCAGGCCCACCGCCAGCGCCAGCGCCGACAGCGAGGTCCAGGCCACCGTGCGCTGCACCCTGGGGCCATAGCGGCGGTGCTCGACGAACAGCGACAGTGCGGCACCGAGCAGCGGAATCAGGATCGGCAGGATCACCAGATGGTTCATGCGCGATCCTCGCCCTGGCGCGGCGGCGCGTCGTCGCCTGGTCCGGTTTCGTCAGGTTCGTGGGCGTCCACATGGTCGCTGTGGTTGTCGCTGCGGCTGCGCATGGCCAGCACGATGCTGACGGCGGTCATCGCGAAGGCGATCACGATCGCGGTCAGCACCAGCGCCTGCGGCAGCGGGTCGGTGTAGTTGCCGAGGTGGCTGTCCACGCCTTCCTGCAGCACCGGCGCCTTGCCCAGCACCACGCGGCCACCGGCGAAGATCAGCAGGTTGGTCGCATAGGACAGGAAGGTCATGCCGAGGATCACGTCAAAGCTGCGCGCACGCAGCAGCAGGTAGACGCCGATCGCGGTCAGCACGCCGATCGCGGTAGCCAGGGCCAGTTCCATCAGTGCATCTCCCCGGTGCGTGCCGAACGGCGTTGCAGGTCGATCTCACCCTTGCGGGCGGTACGGGTACGCGACGGCTTGATCGTGCCCATCATCGACAGCATCAGCATGGCGCCACCGAACACCACCAGGTACACGCCGATGTCGAAGCCGATGGCGCTGGCCAGTGGCACGTCACCGATCAGCGGCAGGTGCAGGTCGAGGTGGCCGCTGGTCAGGAACGGCACGCCGAACAGCATCGACGCGCTGCCGCTGAGCAGGGCGATCAACAGGCCCGTGCCGATGCAGCGGATGTAGTCGAAGCCGAAGCGCGATTCCACCGACGCGGTGCCCTGGATCACGTACTGGATCAGCAGCGGCACCGCCAGCACCAGGCCGGCGATGAAGCCACCGCCCGGCGCGTTGTGGCCGCGCAGGAACAGGAAGATCGATACGGTCAGGGTCAGCGGGAACATGATCTGCGCCAGGTCGGCCGGCACCGGCAGCTTGATTGGCGGGCCGGGCATGATCTGCTCCGGCGCCATGCGGGTGCGCCGCAGCAGCGCGTGCACCACCAGCGCGGCGATGCCGAACACGGTGATCTCGCCGAAGGTATCGAAGCCGCGGAAGTCGACCAGGATCACGTTGACCACGTTCTGGCCGTAGGCCTCGGGCAGTGCCCGGCCCAGCAGCTCGCCGGCCATGGTGTTCGGCGGCAGGGTCATCGCGGAGTACGCCAGCGCGCCAAGGCCGGCACCGGCGATGATCGCGATCACCGCATCGCGGCGCTTGCGCCAGCGCGGCCGCTCCGGCCCGGACTGCGCGGGCAGGTAGTTCATGCCCAGCAGCATCAGCACCAGGGTCACCATCTCCACCAGCAGCTGGGTCAGGGCGAGGTCGGGCGCGGACAGGAACACGAAGGTCAGCGCCACCATCAGGCCGACGCCGCCGACCAGCAGCACCGCCAGCAGGCGCTGCTTGTAGACGCGCAGGGTGGCGACCGCACAGGCCATCATCACCAGCCACAGCGCCCAGCCCAGCAGCGGGATCGGCTGCGGCGCGGTCCAGTTCGGCGAGGCCGGATTGGCCACGAATGGTGCGGCGGCGACCACGATCGCCACCAGCACCAGGCCCAGCAGCATGCGCTGCAGGCTGCCGTTGGCGATGCCGTTGGTCAGGCGCATGGCCAGCGCGGAAAGCGCATCCAGCTGCGCATGGAACACGTTGCGGCCGGTGGTGCGGGTTTCCACGCCGTGCAGATTGATCAGCCTGCGCAGGCCGAAGTACAGCGCCACGCCACCGACCACGCCGATCGCACTCATTGCCAGCGGCAGGTTGAAACCGTGCCATACCGCCAGGCTGTACTCGGGCATGGCATTGCCGAGGATCGAGGCCGCGGCGGCATGCAGCACCGGCGCCACGGTCAGTGCCGGGGCGATGCCCACCGCCACGCAGATCACCACCAGCAGTTCCACCGGCACCTTCATCCAGCGCGGCGGCTCATGCGGCACGCGGTCGAGGTCGTGCGGGCCGGGGCCGAAGAAGGTGTCGTGCACGAAGCGCAGGCTGTAGGCCACGCCGAACACACCGGCCAGCAGCGCCGCGATCGACACCGCCGTGCGCATGGCGCCCGGGCCGCCGCCGGCGGTCAGCGCTTCGGCGAACAGCATTTCCTTGGACAGGAAGCCGTTGAGCAGCGGGATGCCGGCCATCGCCAGCGAGGCGATGATCGCCAGCGCGCTGGTGAACGGCATCAGCCTGCGCAGGCCGCCCAGCTTGCGCATGTCACGGGTGCCGGTTTCGTGGTCGATGATGCCGGCGGCCATGAACAGCGAGGCCTTGAAGGTGGCGTGGTTGAGGATGTGGAACACGCCGGCCACCACCGCCATCGGCGTGGACAGGCCGAACAGCAGGGTGATCAGGCCAAGGTGGGAAATGGTCGAGTACGCCAGCAGGCCTTTCAGGTCGTGCTGGAAGATCGCATTCCAGGCACCGATCAGCAGGGTCAGCGCGCCGATGCCACTGACCGTGTAGAAGAACAGGTCGCTGCCGGCCAGCGCCGGGTGCAGGCGTGCCAGCAGGAACACGCCGGCCTTCACCATGGTGGCCGAATGCAGGTAGGCCGAGACCGGCGTGGGCGCCGCCATCGCGTGCGGCAGCCAGAAGTGGAACGGGAACTGCGCGCTCTTGGTGAAGATGCCGGCCAGCACCAGGAACAGGGCGTAGGGGTACAGCGCGCTGGCGCGGATCTGCTCGCCGGCGGCCAGCACCACGTCCAGGTCGAAGCTGCCGACGATGCGGCCGATCAGCAGCACGCCACCGAGCAGGGCCAGGCCACCGCCGCCGGTGATCACCAGCGCCATGCGTGCGCCCTCGCGGGCGTCCTGGCGGTGCGACCAGAAGCCGATCAGCAGGAACGAGCTGATGCTGGTCATTTCCCAGAAGATCATCAGCAACAGCAGGTTGCCCGACAGCACCATGCCCAGCATGGCGCCCATGAACAGCAGCAGGTAGCAGTAGAAGCGGTGGGCGTTGTCCTGCTGGCTCAGGTAGTAGCGCGCATACAGCACCACCAGCGCGCCGATGCCGAGCACCAGCCCGGCGAACATCCAGGCCAGCCCGTCCAGGCGCAGGGTGAAGTCCAGGCCGATCTGCGGCAGCCAAGGGACCATCGTCCGCACCACCTGGCCGTCGAGCACCGACGGGGTCAGCCAGCCGAGGATGGCCAGCCCGCCCAACGGCGCCAGCGCCGCCAGCCAGGCAGCAGTCGAGCGCGAACTACGGGGGAAGGCCGCAACAGCCGCTGCCATCAGGAACGGCAGGGCCAGCAGCAGGGGCAGGCTGGGGAGCATGCAGGGAATCCATGATTCACGAGCAGGTCAGGGAGGATAACAGGCTGCGAAATGTCGCCGAAACCCATCGAACAGCGATCAATTGCATGTAACGTCCGCTGATTCATTTTTTCTGCAGCGCAGCATCACGTTGCTGCGGTCCCTCCCCGGTTGCCCTCGGGGGACACCCTACGCCCACGCAGGGAGACCGCAGGCCCTGTCGCACAGGGGCTGCCGTCGACGGGCGGGCGATGGGGAACGGATCACCGGTGCAGGCTGGCAGGGCCGTCGTGGAGTGCGGGTGACGGAATCTGCCCGTTCAGGAAACGAGGGGCGCGGTCGGCCACGGGCAGGTCAGTAGCGCCAGTCGAGCTTGCGGTAGAACTTGGCCATCACCCAGGCCGGGCCGATCAGCAGGTAGGTCAGGTCGGTCAGGAAGCTGGGCTTGCGGCCCTCGAACTTGTGACCGATGAACTGCGCGATCCAGGCCACCACGAACACGCCCACCGCCAGCCAGAACAGATTGTGCAGGCCGATCTCGGCCTCCAGCAGGCGGCACAGGCAGCCGAACACGAAGAACTGGATGAGCATGCCGATGCCCAGCGGGCGCGACAGCTTGTTGTAGAAGCACCAGGCGCTGAACATCGCGAACGCCGACCAGATGCCGTACTGGAGCCAGGTGATCAGTGGCGGCAGGCACCACAGCAGGGCCACCACCGACCACAGGATTGCCGGGACCGCCACCACGTGGATGCGCTGGTTGATCACATTGCGGTGGTCGTCGGAGTAGCTGGCGAAATAGCGGTCGATCGGCCGCGCAAGCTCGGTGGATGTCTGCATGCTGCGTTGCTTCCTCGGACAACGGTAGTGCCGGCCGCTGGCCGGCAAGCCAGAGCATAGCCGAGTTCGCGAGGTTGCCGGCCAGCGGCCGGCACTACCCCAGGCAACCGGCAGTAGAGCCAGGCCATGCCTGGCTGCAGGTTCGCGAGGTTGCCGGCCAGCGGCCGGCGGTACCGCATTCAGAACGCCCCCAGCCAGACCGGCCGGGGGCGCAGGGGATCAGTCGACGCTGATCCCGGCCAGGCGCTGCAGCGCCTCGGCGTACTTGGCGCGGGTGCGCTCGATGATCTCGGCCGGGATGGTCGGGCCCGGGGCGGTCTTGCCCCAGTCCAGCGTCTCCAGGTAATCGCGCACGAACTGCTTGTCGTAGCTCGGCGGGCTGGTGCCCACCTCGTACTCGTCGGCCGGCCAGTAACGCGAGGAATCCGGCGTCAGCATCTCGTCCATGATGTACAGGCGGCCATCGGCATCGGTACCGAATTCGAACTTGGTATCGGCCAGGATGATGCCGCGCTCGCGGGCGTAATCGGCGGCGAACTTGTAGATGCGCAGGGTGGCGTCGCGCACACGCTCGGCCATCTCGGCACCGACCTGCTTCACCATCGCATCGAAATCGATGTTCTCGTCATGGTCGCCCACGGCGGCCTTGGTCGAGGGGGTGAAGATCGGCTCAGGCAGCTGCTCGGCCTGGCGCAGGCCGTCCGGCAGGTCGATGCCGCTGACCTTGCCGGTGCGCTGGTAGTCCTTCCAGCCGCTGCCGATCAGGTAACCGCGGGCGATCGCTTCCACCGGCACCGGCTTCAGCTTGCGGGTGACTACCGCGCGCTTGGCGTACAGGGCCGGGTCCACGCCTTCGGGCAGCACGCTGGCCACGTCGATGCCGGTCAGGTGGTTGGGCATCAGGTGCGCGGTCTTGGCGAACCAGAAGTTGGAGACCTGGCAGAGCATCTCGCCCTTGCCCGGGATCGGGTCGGGCAGGACCACGTCGAACGCCGACAGGCGATCGGTGGCCACCATCAGCAGGTACTCGCCCGGCGGGGTTCCGGCTGGCAGCCGCTCGCGCGGGATATCGAACACATCACGCACCTTGCCGCGATGGCGCAAGGGCAGGCCGGGGAGATCGGATTGCAACAGCGTGGTTGGCACGGGCACTCCTGGGGCGTTGTCGATACGGCTGCTGCCCAACGGACCCGGCGGGCCCGCTGACCAGCGGGCGGCCTAGTGTAAAGCGGTCCGGGCCCGCTGTGACGTAAAATGAGCGTCCATTTCGTCGGTCGACCCCGGAGCGCCATGCGCTGGTACGGAAAACTGCTCGGATTCATCGCCGGCGCCCTGCTGTTCCGGCCCAATCCGCTGTTCGGCGCGGTGGTCGGCCTGTTGATCGGCCACGCCTTCGACTCGGACTGGTTTCGCCTGAACAAGGAGAACCCGTACCGGGAGCTGGGGCTGACCTCCGAGGCCACCGATGCCGAGGTCGAGCGCGCCTACCGCAGGCTGATCTCGCAGTACCACCCCGACAAGCTCGGCGGCGCCGCCCCCGAGCTGCAGCAGCAGGCCGAGCAGAAGTCGCGGCGGATCAATGCCGCCTACGACCGCATCAAGACCCTGCGCAAGCGCTGACCCACTTTCCCCTCGTTGCAAGGCCCGGCCATGTCCAACTGCCTCATCGCCCCCTCCATCCTGTCCGCCAACTTCGCCCGCCTCGGCGAGGAAGTCGACAACGTCCTCGCCGCCGGCGCGGACTGGGTCCACTTCGATGTGATGGACAACCACTACGTGCCGAACCTGACCATCGGCCCGATGGTCTGCCAGGCCCTGCGCAAGCACGGCGTGACCGCGCCGATCGACGTGCACCTGATGGTCGAGCCGGTGGACCGCATCATCCCGGACTTCGCCGAAGCCGGTGCCACCTACATCAGCTTCCACCCGGAAGCGAGCCGCCACGTGCACCGCACCATCCAGCTGATCCGCTCGCTGGGCTGCAAGCCGGGCATCGTGCTCAATCCGGCCACGCCGGTGGACATCCTCGACTGGGTGCTGGATGACCTGGACCTGGTGCTGCTGATGTCGGTCAACCCGGGCTTCGGCGGCCAGGCCTTCATCCCCTCGACGCTGGACAAGCTGCGCGTGGTGCGCAAGATGATCGATGCCAGCGGCAAGGACATCCGCCTGGAGATCGACGGCGGCGTGAAGGCCGACAACATCGGCGAGATCGCCGCCGCCGGCGCCGATACCTTCGTTGCCGGTTCGGCCATCTTCAACGCCAAGACCAGCTACCAGGACGTGATCGCGCAGATGCGCGCGAATGTCGCTGCGGCACGCTGACAAAAAAGGGACGGAGGGGATTAAGCTCGCCTGATTCCCCCCATCCCTTTTTCGCCCATGGCTCTGTTGAACATCCGTCCGGCCACTGTGGCTGATGCCGGCCTGATCCTGCATTTCATCCGCGAACTGGCCATCTACGAGAAGGCCGAGCATTCGGTGCAGACCGATGAGATCGGCATCGCCGAGAGCCTGTTCGGCGCCGATGCCACGGCCCGCGCGCTGATCTGCGAAGTCGACGGCGAAGCGATCGGCTATGCGGTGTACTTCTACAACTACTCCACGTGGTTGGGCCGCAAGGGCATCTACCTGGAAGACCTGTATGTCAGCCAGGAAAAGCGTGGTGTGGGCGCCGGCAAGGCGCTGCTGAAGTACATCGCACGCCAGGCCGTGGCCGAAGGCTGCGGCCGTTTCGAATGGTCGGTGCTGGACTGGAACACCCCGGCCATCGAGTTCTACACCGCCGCTGGTGCCACGCCGCAGGACGAGTGGACGGTGTACCGGCTGCAGGGCCAGGCACTCGCGAAGTATGCTTCCGCGTAATGGTTCGAATTGCCAATCAATTGTCGCTTGTTCTGGTACAGTCCGCGCTAGGTCCCGTACTTTTCTGTCGTTTGTTCGATGGATAGGGAAGTTGGTGATAATTGGATTAAGAGAAATAGGATGACTAATGATGGCTAATGTGCGTCTTCCGGCTCGTTTAGGGAAGGAACCCCTGATTGATGTGGTGTTCGGAATGTCATTTGCATTTAATTCGATAGTTGAGCACATGCTGCCTGGCGTGTTGCTGTCTGTTTTTTCTGCAAACAGTTCTGAAGCTAAGCCGACTATTGAAGTTCTTCCAATTGCCCAATTGCCATCTTCCGTTCGTGGTAGCGAGCCTGGCTTGAGGCGTGCGCCGTCATTGAAGATATCTATAGATAATAGTTACGCTGTTCTTGTGGGCTCCCGATGGCTGGGGATTTCCTGCCTTATGCCCTACAGGGGGTGGGGGGATTTCAAGTCAATGATAGAGAAAACAATTCAGGCCCTGGCTTCGTCGGCTTCGGTTTCTCAAATAAATGGATATTCTCTTAAGTACGCTGATTTCATGGCGGATGAAGATGGTATTCCTGCGCTTGAGTCATTCAATGCGAAGGTGAGGATTGGTTGTGAGGATTTAATTAATCAGCCGCTTCAGCTGAAGGTTGAAATGGAGCGGGAAGGGTTTGTGAGTGTGGTGACATTGTTCAGTCGAGCGGCGCGAGCGGATTCTGATGGGGTGCGTTTGCACGGTGCCTTGCTCGATGTGGACGTCCACAAAAATATTGATATGGATCTTGAGGGTTTTGTGGCCGGTGCGGGAAGCCTGCTGGATGAGATTCACTCAGCGAACAAGCGGCTCTTTTTTGAGCTTCTTAGTGAGCAGGGGTTGGCGCGCTTGGAGCCCGTCTATGAGTAGCGCGGCGATGCTATCGGTAGGGCCCGATTCTACAGAGCTAGGGTGGCTGCCGTTGTTTGGAGATGTTCGCCCTGTTGAGCAAGTATCGACACTGGCATACCGAACGCTTACAGGTGCTGACTTTTATGCGCAAGAAGTAAGTGGAATTATGCGGGGGTACATTAATTATTCCTACTTGCCTCGCGATCTTGGTCTTCAGTTATCTAGTGATTTTCCGTGGGGCCAGGTCTTTCAAAGAGGAGAAATTAGTTCACTGGTGGTTGGGCTTGAGGGGGAATGGAGTGGCCAGCCGGAATGGATCGCCGAAGTAGTGAAAGCTTCCAGGGATTGTTCGAAGCACGAGGTGGTTAACTTGGTGTCTCGCATGACCTCGGATGCGAAGGCGTTGGGGCGCGTTGATGATTTTGATTGCTTGGATCTGGTTCCCGTTGATGAGTTGCCAGCTGTTGTCTCCTTAGCTATTGCAAGGAATACATTTACATTTCGGAAAGAATTGAGCACATGGGAAGACTTGGTAGGGCGGCTTAAGGCTCATCTTGACGAATTGAGATTGGACTCTTCCAATCTCCTTCGTGGACTGCTGTAGAAAGGAGGGGCATGGATGCAAAGGTTCAATGGAGAATCCTGGCCCGCACCAGACATGCTTTTTGGTTTGGTCTTGAGTTTGTCTTCGCCTGAGCGTGATCAGTTTCATGTGGCAGTGTTTTTTCGCGACGAGGTAGGCGCAGTACTGATGTATGGGGATTTGCAGTGGCATCTTCGCGCAAGGTGCTCTGAGGCGGTTGCTCGCGATCGATACATTTGGGTGTGCCCACGTCTAGGCGAATTCGATCAAATTCTCCTTGCATCCAAGGCAAAAATATGGCTGGAGAATAATCCTGATACAATTCCTTATTCAGTATCTCACCCTATGGGTGGAGTCATGTTTAAGGATGACAAATGGGCAGGAGAGGCGCCGGGTATGGGATTGACCTGCGCAACCTTTGTTGTCGCGCTTTTTGATGAGCTGGGTATTCCATTTATCGATTCTTCCTCTTGGCAGGAACGCGATGGGGATGCTGAGTGGAAGAGCGAGATTCTGATGTACTTGCGTAATTGCCCGGGCGTTGCGCCTGAGCATGTTGAGGCTCAGATGAACTCCCTTGGGGCTACAGTGAGAATTCGGCCGAGCGACGTATTCGCAGCGGGAAGGAGCTTGACGGGGTCAGAGACGCGACCAGGCCTGTGTTTTGAATTGGTTTCTAGGCAGGTTGGTGAAGTTGAAGATCTGTTGCGCTCGTTTCAATAGCATTGAGCGAGCATTTCTCGATTATATTGTTTTATTTTGTGTGGATGAAGCCTATCGAACGGGCAAAAAAAAGCCACGCCAATCACTGGCGTGGCCTCGCTGCATGCGTGGGAGGCTGATCCTGCCTCCATCCGTCGTCCCTGCTATGGCCTTCCATTCTCCGGCAACTGAATGACACCTGCGTGACATTCACTGCGGACAAACGGCGCATTGCTAGCCTGTGCCACCCCCGTCCTGGAAGCACCGCATGAGCACCCCGCGCTGGCGCCTGATCCTCAACGGAAAATCCGCAGGCAATGACGCGCTGCGCGACGCGGTCGGTCATTGGCGTGGGCAAGGCGTGCAGCTGGACGTGCGGGTGACCTGGGAGGACGGTGACGCCGAGCGCTACGTGGCCGAGGCCATCGATCATGGCGTGGACGTGATCGTCGCTGCCGGTGGTGATGGCACGCTCAGTGCCGTGGCCGAGACGCTGGCGCACCGTGAGGAAGCGGCAGATGCGTTGCCCTCGCTTGCACTGATTCCGATGGGGACCGCCAACGATTTCGCCACCTCGGCCGGCATTCCGACCGCGCCGAAGGAGGCCTTTGCCTTGATCGCGCAGGCGGTGCCGCACGCCATCGATCTGCTGCGCGTGGACGCCGATGGCACGCCCTGGTGGTGCGCCAATCTCGCCAGCGGGGGCTTCGGCACGCAGGTGACGGTGGAGACCGATGCCGGCTTGAAGAAGATGCTGGGCGGGCTGGCGTATGTGATCACCGGCATCGCCAAGCTGGGGCGGATCGAGCCGATCCATGCGCGCCTGTCGGGTCCGGATTTCGCATGGGAGGGCGACTTCATCGCGCTCGGCATCGGCAATGGCCGCCAGGCCGGTGGTGGCCAGCAGTTGTGCCCGCAGGCACTGATCGATGATGGGCAGCTGGACGTGACGGTGCTTCCGGAGCTGGAGGGTGAAGTCACCGCCACGCTCGGCCAGATGCTGAAGTCGGGCACCCAGGCCGCACTGGAACAGCTGGCAACGCGCGCGCGCCTGCCGTGGCTGCAGGTGGAATCCGAGCGCCCGTTGACGCTCAACCTGGACGGCGAACCGGTACAGGCCCGCCAGTTCCGCATCGCGTGCGTGCCGGGCAGGGTACGGATGCATCTGCCGACCGGATGCCCGTTGCTTGCTGGGGCCTCTGCTGAGAATGCCCCGGCGTAGCGCCGGTCTCCCTGGCCGCCCCGGGGCGGCCCGTGGTTCAGTTTCACAGGGTTCCCCTCCCGTCCAAGCTGCGATACAGTCAAGGGGTGTCCAGCCTGACGACCCCGCATACCCTTTCTTCCGCACGCCGTTGGTGGCGATGGTGGCCCGTTGCCGTCGTCCGCCCCCATAACGCTGTGTCCCGGAAGGAAAGTCGTCTTGAACTCGCACGCTCAGTTTCAGCTGCAGGCCGCTGAAGGCCACACCCATATTCCCGTCGTCCGTGAAGTGCTGTCCGACCTGGACACGCCGCTTTCGGTCTATCTGAAGCTCGCCGACGGCCCCAATACCTACCTGTTTGAATCCGTCGAAGGCGGCGAGCGTTTTGGTCGTTACTCGATCATCGGCCTGCCGGCGCGCCGCGTGTACGCCTTCCACGGCCACACGCTGACCGTGCGCGAAGACGGCCAGGTGGTGGACACCCGCGAGGTGGCCGACCCGTTCGCTGAAGTCGAGGCGCTGCGCAGCGCTCACTCGGTGCCGAAGCTGGAAGGCCTGCCGGGCTTCACCGGCGGCCTGGTCGGCTGGTTCGGTTTCGAGTGCATCGGCTACATCGAACCGCGCCTGGCACCGCCGGCCGGTCGCGATGAACTGGGCACGCCGGACATCCTGCTGCTGGACTCCAACGAGCTGGCGGTGTTCGACAACCTCAAGGGCCGGCTGTACCTGATCGTGCATGCCGATCCGCGTGTCGACGGTGCCTTCGAGCAGGCCCAGGCACGCCTGGATGCATTGACCGCCAAGCTGCGCGCACCGGGGGCCGGCTATCCCGCGCCGCTCAACAGCGACGTGCTGGACGAGTCCGATTTCGTCTCCGGCTTCACCCGCGAAGGCTTCGTCGATGCGGTCCAGCGCAGCAAGGAATACATCCGTGCCGGCGACATCTTCCAGGTGGTGCTGAGCCAGCGCCTGAGCGTGCCGTTCAAGGCGCGCCCGGTGGATGTGTACCGCGCGCTGCGCGCATTGAATCCCTCGCCGTACATGTATTTCCTCGATGTCGGCGACCTGCAGGTGGTCGGTTCCTCGCCGGAAATCCTGGTGCGCCTGCAGGATGGCGAAGTCACCGTGCGTCCAATCGCCGGCACGCGTCCGCGCGGTGCGACCGTCGAGCAGGACCTGGCGCTGGAAGCCGAGCTGCTGGCCGATCCGAAGGAACGTGCCGAGCACCTGATGCTGATCGACCTCGGCCGCAACGATGCTGGTCGCGTATCGAAGGCCGGCACCGTGGAAGTGGGCGAGCAGTTCGTGATCGAGCGCTACAGCCACGTCATGCATATCGTCAGCGAAGTGACCGGGCAGCTGCAGCCGGGCCTGAGCTACGCCGACGTGCTGCGCGCCACCTTCCCGGCCGGCACCGTCAGCGGTGCGCCGAAGATCCGTGCGCTGGAAGTGATCCGCGAGCTGGAACCGATCAAGCGCAATGTCTACGCCGGCAGCATCGGCTACATCGGTTGGCACGGCGATGCCGATACCGCGATCGCGATCCGCACCGCGGTGATCAAGGATGGCCGCCTGTACGTGCAGGCCGGCGCCGGCATCGTCTACGACTCGGACCCGGACAAGGAATGGGACGAGACGATGAACAAGGGCCGCGCGCTGTTCCGCGCCGTCGCCCAGGCCGCCAAGGGCCTGTAAGCCTGCCTCGCCACGGCCGCTGCGCCGTGGTCGTTCCGCCGTTCCCGTTCAAGACAAGGAGTACTGCATGAAGCTGCTGAGCGCATTGCTGTGGTCGTCACTGCTGGCCACGATGGCCCCGTCTGCGTGGGCGCAGGCCAATACCATTCCCTCGCAGCCGCACCTGCTGGTGAAGGGCGAGGCGCGCCGCGTGGTGATGCCGGACCGGTTCGGCCTGCAGTTGAACATCGAAGAGACCGACATGGATGCCGACGCCGCGCGCCGCCGCGTGCAGGACAACGTCGCGCGAGTGCTGGCGCTGTTCAAGCAGAACAAGGCGGTGGAAGGCAGCGTGCGTGCGGACAATCTGCGGATTGGTCCAGCCCATCGCTACGACAATGGCAAGCAGGTCTTCATCGGTACCCGCGTGGCGCGCCAGCTGCGTGCGAGCTTCGCCAGTGTGCAGGCCATGCAGGCAACGCTGGCTGCACTGAAGGCCAACGAGAACCTGCAGGTCAGCAGCGTGGCCCCGACCTACTCGGGCGAAGTGGCGCTGCGCCGCGAACTCAAGGGCGAGGCCGCGGCCAGGACCCGCGAGTCCGCACAGGGCCTGGCCAAGGCCTACGGCACCCAGCTGCGAGGCCTGTACAGCATCTCCGACGTGGCCCCGGACTTCGCCTATGGCATCCAGGCCGGCCGATGGCCACAGCCGGTCGAGGGTGAGGTGAGCGGCGTGCCTGAGCCACGCCTTACCGATATCACCCTGACCGGCAGCGCTGCAGCGCCCGCACCCATGGCACCGGAGTCGATCGAGGCCGGTCCCATCACCTACACCGAAAACGTGTACGCCATTTTCCTGATAAGCGACGGAACCTGACCATGTTGTGGATGATCGACAACTACGACAGCTTCACCTACAACCTCGTGCAGTACCTGCAGACGCTGGGCGCCGAGGTGAAGGTGGTGCGCAACGATGCGATGAGCGTGGACGAGATCGCCGCGCAGAAGCCCGAGCGCATCGTCATCTCGCCCGGCCCGTGCACGCCCAACGAAGCGGGCGTGTCGCTGGAGCTGATCCAGCGCCTGGGCCCGACCACGCCCATCCTCGGCGTCTGCCTGGGCCACCAGGGCATCGGCCAGGTCTACGGCGGCACGGTCATCCGTGCCGGCAACATCATGCACGGCAAGACCTCGCCGATCCGCCATGAAGGCAAGGGCGTGTTCGCTGGCCTGCCGGACCGCTACCAGGCCACCCGCTACCACTCGCTGGTGGTGGACAAGAACAGCCTGCCGGACTGCCTGGAAGTGACCGCCTGGACCGAGAACGACGACGGCTCGATCGAAGAGATCATGGGCCTGCGCCACCGCCAGTTCCCGGTGGAAGGCGTGCAGTTCCATCCCGAATCCATCCTCACCGAACACGGCCACGCCCTGCTGCGCAATTTCCTGCAGCGTCCGGCGGCCTGATCCAAGGAGCATTCCCATGAGCTTCTCCCCCCAGGAAGCCCTGCAACGCACCATCGAGCACCGCGAAATCTTCTTCGACGAAATGGTCGACCTGATGCGGCAGATCATGCGCGGCGACGTCTCGCCGATGATGACCGCCGCGATCCTCACCGGCCTGCGCGTGAAGAAGGAAACCATCGACGAGATCGCCGCGGCGGCCACGGTCATGCGTGAATTCGCGCTGGCGGTGCCGGTGGCCGACAGCACCCACCTGGTCGACATCGTCGGCACCGGTGGCGATGGCTCGCACACCTTCAACATCTCTACCTGCGCGATGTTCGTCGCCGCTGCGGCCGGTGCGCGCGTGGCCAAGCATGGCAACCGCAGCGTGTCGTCCAAGTCCGGCAGCGCCGATGCGGTGGAAGCACTGGGTGCGGCCATCGAGCTGCAGCCGGCCCAGGTGGCCGCGGCGATCGAGCAGACCGGTATCGGTTTCATGTTCGCGCCGATCCATCACCCGTCGATGAAGGTCGTCGCGCCGGTCCGCCGCGAGATGGGCGTGCGCACCATCTTCAACATCCTTGGCCCGCTGACCAACCCGGCCAGCGCACCGTCGGTACTGATGGGCGTGTTCCACCCCGATCTGGTGGGTATCCAGGCACGGGTGCTGCGCGAGCTGGGTACCGAACGCGCCATGGTGGTCTGGGGCCGCGACAACATGGACGAGATTTCGCTGGGCGCCGGCACCCTGGTGGGCGAGCTGCGCGATGGCAAGGTGCGCGAGTACGAGATCCACCCGGAGGACTTCGGCATCGCCATGTCGGCCAGCCGCAACCTGCGCGTGGACAGCCCGGAGCAGTCCATCGCCATGCTGCGCGCGGTGCTGGACAACCAGCCCGGCCCGGCGCTGGACATCGTGGCCCTGAATGCCGGCGCCGCGCTGTACGTGGCCGGCGTGGCCAGCGACATCGGCGACGGCCTGGCCCGCGCCCGTGCCGCCATTGCCAACGGCAGCGCCCGCCAGCGCCTGCAGCAGTATGTGGAGACCACCCGCGCGCTGGTTGCCTGAGCGCGCGGTTCAGCCTGACCCTCTTGATGGCCGATAATGGCCGTCCTCACCGCCCCCGCACCGAACCGAAGACGATGAGCGACATCCTGCAGACGATCCTGGCCCGCAAGGCCGAAGAAGTGGCCCAGCGCCGCGCCCAGCGCCCGCTCGAGGAGCTGCAGGCCGCCGTGGCCAGCGCCCCGCCGGTACGTGGCTTCGTGCGCGCGCTGCAGGCGGCGGTGGCCAACGGCGACCCGGCGGTGATTGCCGAGGTGAAGAAGGCCAGCCCCTCCAAGGGTGTGATCCGCCCGGACTTCCGCCCGGCCGACATCGCGGTCAGCTACGAGTTCGGTGGCGCCAGCTGCCTGTCGGTGTTGACCGACGTGGACTTCTTCCAGGGCGCCGACGCCTACCTGCAGCAGGCCCGCGAAGCCTGCACGCTGCCGGTGCTGCGCAAGGACTTCGTGATCGACGCCTACCAGGTGTACGAGGCGCGCGTGCTGGGCGCCGACTGCATCCTGCTGATCGTCGCCGCGCTGGACGACACCCAGCTGGCCACGCTGTCCGAACTGGCGTTGTCGCTGGGCATGGACGTGCTGGTGGAAGTGCACGACATCGACGAGCTGGAGCGTGCGCTGCAGGTGCCGGCGCCGATGATCGGCATCAACAACCGCAACCTGCGCACCTTTGAGGTGTCGCTGCAGACCACGCTGGACATGCAGAAAGCGGTGCCGCGCGATCGCCTGCTGGTCACCGAGAGCGGCATCCTCGGTCCGCAGGACGTGGCGCTGATGCGTGATGCCGGCATCCATGCGTTCCTGGTCGGCGAGGCCTTCATGCGCGTGGAAGAGCCGGGCGAGGGCCTGCGTCAGCTATTCTTCGCGGCATGACAACGCACTATCCAACGCCGCGCGAGGATGCGCCGCTGGTGGTCTTCGACTTCGACCACACCCTCTACGACGGCGATTCGGGTACTCACCTGTTCGCTTCGCTGATCAAGCGCAACCCACTGCGGATGCTGGCAGCGCTGCTGGTCACGCCGATCGCCGGGCCGCTGGTGGCGATGCTGCCGACGCGTCGCACCGGCATTTCGGTCTATGTGTGGATCGGCAGCTTCGGCCTGCACCGTGCGCGTGATTTCAACAAGGTGATCGACGCCTACGTGCTGCGCAACGAGGCGCAGATGCGCGCCAAGCTGCTGCCGCAGGCGCTGGAGGTCTTTGCTGCGCACCGCGCCAAGGGCGACCGCGTGGTGGTCGCTACCGGCGCGCCGCCGGAACTGGCGCGCGCGATCCTGGCCTTCGTGGCCCACCAGGACGTGCCGGTGATCGGCACCGAGGTCGGCCCGCGGCTGGGCGGCGTCGGCCCGACCCGCCACTGCCACAACGAAGAGAAGATGCGCATGCTGCGCGAGCGCGGCTATGGCGACATCGACGTCGCGTACTCCGACAGTACTGCCGACCTGCCGCTGCTGCTGGCCGCCAAGGCGCCGGTGGTGGTGAACCCGAAGCCGAGCCGCGTGGACTTCTTCCGCCGCGTGCTGCCGGCCGGCACCCGCATCCTCAACTGGGGCTGCGTGGAC
>NZ_JAOCFV010000038.1:0-44431 GCF_029842145.1 Stenotrophomonas sp. GD03794 | reverse complement strand
CGCCCGGCCAGCTCACAATGCCAGTCGACTAACAGTCGACTCTACGCGACCAGCCACGAGGGGCTCAGCCGTTCGCCGCCAACTCAGCATCCAGCGCGCGCAGGCGATCCACGGTCCCGACATCGGTCCAGCGCCCGCGATGGTGCTGCCCCGTCATCAATCCCTGCGCCATGAAGTGCTTCTGCAGCGGCACCACCGAGAACTTCGGCGGCAGCCGCTCGCTGCCCGGCGCATCACCGATCACCGCGCGCCAGTCGGCCACGATCGATGGACGGTACACGCCGATACCGGCATAGGTCAGGCACGGGCCTTCGCGGTCGTGGTGCAGCAGCCCCTGTGCATCCAGACGGTAGTCGCCGTCCGGGTGCTGTACAGGGTTGTCGACCAGTACCAGATGCGCCTGGCCCTGCGGTTCGCGCGGCAGCGTGGCGAAATCGAAATCAGTCCATATGTCGCCGTTCACCACCAGGAACGGGGCGTCGCCCAGCACCGGCAGTGCATTGAGGATGCCGCCGCCGGTTTCCAGCGGGGTCTGCCCTTCGTACATGAAATGCAGGCGCAAGCCCCATTGGCTGCCATCGCCCAGCGTCGCTGGAAACTGTTCGGCCAGCCATGCGGTGTTGACCACCACCTCGCGCACACCGAGTGCGGCCAGGCGTTCCAGGTGCCAGACGATCAGCGGTTTGCCGGCCACTTCCAGCAGCGGCTTGGGCGTGTGCAGGGTCAGCGGGCGCATGCGCTCGCCCAGGCCGGCGGCAAAGACCAGCGCTTTCATCGGGCCACGCGCATCGGTGTGGCCAGCTCGGCCAGCGCCGGCTTGATGCGGTCGTCCAGCAGCTGCTGCAGCGGCGCCAGTTCGCGGTAGCGCGGCAGCACCTCATCCAGATAGGTGATGAAGCGCGGTGCATCGTCCAGGTAGTGACCCTTGTTGTCGCGGTAGCGCAGGCGGCAGAACAGGCCAAGGATCTTCACGTGGCGCTGGATGCCCATCCAGTCGGCATCGCGCAGGAAGGTGGCGCGGTCGGGCACCGGCAGGCCGGCGTCGCGGGCACGCTCGTGGTACTGCGCCAGCCACTCGTCCACGCGCTGCAGCGGCCAGCTCAGAAACGCGTCCTTGAACAGGCTCATCGCATCGTAGGCGATCGGGCCACGCACCAGGTCCTGGAAATCCAGCACCGCGGGGCCGTCGTCGACCGGCATCAGGTTGCGCGGCATGTAATCGCGGTGGGTCATCAGCTGGGCCTGGCCCAGCGCGTTGTCCATCAACCGGCGGTGCACCAGCTGCAGCCCTTCAATCTCGCCACAGTCCAGCTCCAGCTTCAGGTGGCGCTGCAGGAACCATTCGTCGAACAGGCCGGCATCGCGCTGCAGCAGCGCTTCACCGAACTGGCCGAAGTCGGCCGGCACCGGAATCGCCTGCAGGCGCAGCAGCTGTTCGATCGAACGGCCGAACCATTCATCGGCATTGCGCTCGTCGAGGATCCTGGCCAGGGTCGGGCCGCCGAGATCTTCCAACAGCAGGAAGCCGGCATCCAGGTCCTGCGCCAGCAGCGCGGGCACGCGCAGGCCGTTGTCGTGCAGCAGGCCGCGCATGCGCAGCCACGGCCGCGGATCTTCCAGTCCCGGCGGGGCGTCCATCACGATGTGGCTGCCGCGCGTGCTGGTGGTGCGCCAGTAGCTGCGCATGCCGGCATCGACCGAGGCGCGTTCGACCACCGCGTTGGCATCATCGAGCTGGGTACGGGCCCACTGCAGGCGCTGCGCGCTGCGCTGGGGATCAGAGGCGGGTTCGGTCATGCAGGCATATCCGGGCGCGCCGGGCGCGCCAACGTCGGCAACAGGAAGGGAAGGGGGAGCGGCGTCAGCGGCGGCCGCTGAACAGGCGCAGGACGGCAAGAACGGCTACCGCGCCCACCACCGCACCGAGGAAACCGGCCGGTTCGCCGGGGGCGTACCAGCCCATGTACTGGCCGAACCAGCCGGCCAGCAGGGCACCGAGAATGCCCAGCACGATGGTCAGCAGGCAGCCCATGCGGTTGTTGCCGGGCATGAAGAAGCGCCCGAGCAGGCCGACGAAGAAGCCAACCAGCAGGATGTACAGCCAGCTGCTGCTGCCGAACAGACCATTCATGCGCGCGGATTCCGCTTGAGTGTGGACGCAGCCTAGCAAGGCCAGGCTGCGTCCGTCACGGGTGCCGGATCAGCAGCAGCCGTGGTCGCCGTGGCGGGTGCCGCTGTCGGCAGCCACCGGCGAACCGCTGGTCTCGCCGCGCAGGCTGGCGGCGTAGTGCTCGCTGATCACCTTGGACACGCAGGCGGTGACCTTCTTGCCCATCGGGATGTGCAGGAACTCGTTCGGGCCGTGCGCGTTGGAATGCGGGCCGAGTACGCCGGTGATCATGAACTGGGCGCCCGGGAACTTCTCACCCAGCATGCCCATGAACGGGATCGAGCCGCCTTCGCCCATGTACATCGCCGGCTTGCCGAAGAAGGCCTGGCTGGCGTCGTCGATGGCCTGGGTCAGCCACGGCGCCATCGCCGGCGCGTTCCAGCCGGTGGAGGCCTTTTCCAGGTCCAGGGTGACGTGGGCGCCGTTCGGCGGATCGCGCAGCAGCGCTTCCTTCAGCAGCTCGCCACAGGTCTTGCCATCGGCGGTCGGCGGCAGGCGCAGCGACAGCTTCACCGAGGTCTGCGGGCGCAGCACGTTGCCGGCCGATTCCAGCGCCGGCATGCCACCCACGCCGGTGACCGACAGTGCCGGACGCCAGGTGCGGTTGAGCACCAGTTCGGTCAGGTCTTCGTTCATCGGGCGCAGGCCGTCGACCATCGGGAACTTCTCGAAGATCTCGGTATCCACCACTTCCGCGGCGCGCTTGGCCTGTTCCTGGCGCTCGGCCGGAATCTCAACGTTCATGCCGTCGATCAGGATGCGGCCGGTGTCCTGGTCCTCGATGCGCGACAGCAGCTGGCGCAGCAGGCGGAAGCTGGACGGCACCACGCCGGAGGCATCGCCGGAGTGCACGCCTTCATTGAGCACCTTCACAGTGAAGTTGCCGCCGGTCAGGCCGCGCAGCGAGGTGGTGCACCACAGCTGGTCGTAGTTGGCGCAGCCCGAATCCAGGCAGACCACCAGCGACGGCTTGCCGATGCGGTCGGCCAGATGGTCGACGTAGGCCGGAAGGTCATAGCTGCCCGACTCTTCACAGGCTTCGATCAGCACCACGCAGCGCGCGTGCGGCAGGCCTTGGGCCTGCAGCGCCAGTACCGCAGCCAGCGAGCCGAAGATCGCGTAGCCGTCGTCGGCGCCGCCGCGGCCATACAGCTTGTCGCCGCGCAGGACCGGGGTCCACGGGCCGAGGTCGTCGTCCCAGCCGGTCATTTCCGGCTGCTTGTCGAGGTGGCCGTAGAGCAGGATGGTGTCGTCGCCAGTCTCGGCGCCGGTGGCCGGAATTTCCAGGAAGATCAGCGGGGTACGGCCTTCCAGGCGCACCACTTCAACCTTCAGGCCGGGCAGCTGCTGGGCCTTGGCCCAGTTCTCCATCAGGGTGACCGCCTGTTCCATGTAGCCGTTCTGCACCCAATTGGCGTCGAACATCGGCGACTTGTTGGGAATGCGGATGTAGTCGGCCAACTGCGGGACGATTTCGCTGTCCCACTTGTCATTGACGAATTGGCCGAGCTTGGCGCTGTCCATCTGAAACTCCAGTTGCATGGGCTGATCCGCCCATTCTACGCCTGTGCTGCGGGTAGGGTTTTTCCTACATCACGTCGGGTATTTGGCTGGCTTACGGAAATCCGGGAAACCGATAGGCTGTGCACATGTGGTGACGGACACTGTTCCTGCCGACGGGATTGCCGGTCGGGACGGCCAGAATCACAGGGAGATACACGTCGTGCCTTGGTTTGTCGTGTTGAGGGCACTGGTGCTGGTCGTGGGGATCGCTGGGGCGCATGCCGCCGAACCGATCGACATCAACCGCGCCGATGCCCAGGCGCTGCAGCAGGGATTGACGATGGTCGGAGCCGCCAAGGCCGAGGCGATCGTCGAGCACCGGCGCAGACACGGCCCGTTTCACCGCGTCGAGGACCTGACGCAGGTGAAGGGGATAGGGAAAGCAATCGTCGAACGGAATCGACAGCGGATCACCGTAGGCAACAGGCTGTTGCCGGCGGATCCGGTACCCGGATCGGTACCGGTGCGGACCGTACCCAGGCGCTGACAGCAGGAATCGTCGGAACCGGCAGGAGGCTGGTTCACCGGACACGGGCAGGAAGGCCGTGACCACCGACCGCCGCAGGATGCGGCACCAATCACCAGGATGGTGGCATCACAGACCTGTGGAAGGGGCTGAGATACAAACAGGACAGACGCGGCCGCGTGCAGGATGCATCGCTACCCCCACTGCGCAGGATGCGAGGGGGCGGCAGCAGGCCGACAAGGACGTAACGATTGCCCGGTACGACACATGGCTGTGTCGCCGGGCAGTTTCATTTCCGGCGCCTGGTTTTGCCGTGGCCACCACGGGCCGATGGTGTACGGTGGCCGCTCCGCATGGAAAGGACACCGCTGGATGCTTCCGCACCGCCCCACCACCCTGATGCTCGCCCTGGCGCTGGCGCTGCCGCTGCTGGCCCACGCCGCTGCACCGGCTGCGGCTGCCAAGCCGACGGCCGCTGCTGCCAGCACCGCCGAGGTACGCGGGCCGACCGACCTGAAGCCGGGCGAGTACCTGTGGCATCCGGAAATCTCGCCGACCGGACCGATCGTGCTGGTGGTCAGCCTCGATGAGCAGCGCGCCTACGTCTACCGCAACGGCATTGCCATCGGCCTGACCACGATCAGCTCGGGCAAGGCCGGGCACGAGACACCGACCGGTGTGTTCACCATCCTGCAGAAAGACAAGGACCACAAGTCCAACCTCTACAACAGCGCGCCGATGCCCTACATGCAGCGGTTGACCTGGGATGGCATCGCCCTGCACGGCGGCAGCCTGCCCGGACACCCGGCCTCGCACGGCTGCGTGCGCCTGCCGCAGGCCTTTGCGCAGAAGCTGTTCAGCGAAACCCAGCGCGGCGATACCGTGGTCGTGGCCGATGCCAAGAGCTCGCCGATGACGCTGGCCTATCCGTCGGTGCTGGCACCGGTCAACGCACGTGGCCAGGCCCTGCCGGAGACCGAGGGCGGGGCGCCGGCGCAGGCCTGGTGGGATGACAGCGCGGCCCCGGCCGGGCAGGTCGGCATCCTGGTCAGCCTGCACGACCAGCGCCTGTACGTGCTGCGCGACGGCGTGATGATCGGCGAGTCGCCGCTGAAGGCCGACGCCCTGCCGGCGTTCCAGGGCACCACCCTGTTCGTGATGGGGCAGGGCTACAGCGATACGCCCAGCCCGTTGGACGCGAACCAGCGCCTGCACCAGTGGACAGCCTATCCGCTGCTGGGCCAGGACCGTGCCCAGGCCACCCCGGACCTGCTGGCCACGCCCTCGCTGCCGATGGCGCTGCCGGCCGATTTCGCCCGTCAGCTGTACCAGGTGCTGGTACCGGGCACGACCCTGCTGGTGACCTCGCTGCCGGCGGTCCGCCCAAGCCCGGCTGAATCCGGAATGCAGCCGGTCTTGGAATCCGAGCCGCCAAGGTCCACCCTCAAGGGCAACTGAGTCTCTCGTTGTGCCCATGACTGCATCCCGCCTGTGCCGGCTGGCCGCGTTCGGCCTGCTGGCGACCTCGGCCAGCGCCCCGGCGCTGGCACAGAAGCCCGCCCTCGCCACCAGTGCCGATGATCTGGCTGCCCTGCTGTCGCGCAGTGCGCCCAAGGCCGACCGCCACGTGTTGCAGCTGGCGGCGCACGCCATGCGCTGCGCGCTGCAGCGGCCGGAGCTGGGCATCAATGGTGATCGCCTCAGCGTGATCGATTATTCGCGGCCGTCCACCGAGCCGCGTCTGTGGGTGTTCGACCTGGCCCACCAGCGCCTGCTGTTCGAGGAATGGGTGGCGCATGGCCGCAACAGCGGTGAGAACCGCACCGAACACTTCTCCAACCGCGATGGCAGCTTCATGTCCAGCCTCGGCGCGTTCACCGCGCAGGAGACCTACATGGGCGGCAATGGGTATTCGCTGCGCCTGGCCGGGCTGGAGCCGGGCTTCAACGACCGCGCGCGCGAACGCGCCATCGTCATCCATGGCGCCCCCTACGTGAACCCGGCGACCGCGCAGCTGCAGGGACGGCTCGGCCGCAGCCTGGGCTGCCCTGCGGTACGCCTGTCGGTGGCCAAGCCGCTGATCGACGCATTGCGCGGCGGCACGATGGTGTTCGCCTACTACCCCGACCAGGACTGGCTGAAGCACTCGCAGCTGCTGGGCGGCGAGTGCGGTGGCCAGGGTACGCTCGCCACCCGGTGATGCACGACGGCGCGCAGCATGATGCAATGCGCCGATGAACATCGACTCCCTGCTGCACACTCCGAGCCAGGTAATCTCCAGCCTGGACTATCGCCGCGAACGTTGGCGCAACGGCCTGGGTTGGACCCGCGAGATTCTGCGCCTGCCCGCGCAGGGGGATGACTGGGCGCTGCGCCTGTCGGTGGCCGAAATCGAACAGGATGCCGCGTTCTCTGCCTTCCCCGGCGTGGAGCGCGAACTGGTGTTGCTGCAGGGCAATGGTGTGCGTCTTCGCTTCAAGGATGGCCGTGTGGCCGAGGTTCTGCCGCCGCACGGGCGCGTGCGCTTTGCCGGCGAGGACGCGCTGCACGGCGAACTGGTCGATGGCACCACCCACGACTTCAACCTGATGTGGAAGCGCGAGTTGCTGCAGGCCGAACTGCTGCACCGGCCGCTGGTGGGCACGATGTTCTTCTTCTGCGAACCGGGCGTGGCCTGGGCGCTGCATCTGCTGGCCGGGCACGCCGAATTTGGCGCCGACAGTGGCTTGCCGGCGCTGCAGGCGGGAGACACTGCGTGGTTGGCGGCCGGTGAACGGCAACGCCATGCGCTGCAGGGTGGGGGCGAGTTGCTGGCGATACGGGTGAGTGCGGCGACGATGGCATGACCGTGTAGAGCCGAGCCCATGCTCGGCTGCGGTGAGGTCAGCCGAGCATGGGCTCGGCTCTTATCTCTTCCGACTCTGGCACCTTAGGTGCCGAGAGCCCGGCGCGGACGACCGTTCGGCTCTAGGTCTTTTCGATCGCTCTGTAGCAAGGATCTCCGCGCCGGTTTCTCCCTGATCCGCCCGAACAGTTGATCGAGCTGGCACCCGTACTGATAAGACTGGGCAAGCGGGGGGAGCTCTCGGCCCTGTCAGCCTAGCGGAGTTGCCCCATGTTTGGGATTGGGATCGATGTCAGTGGTGAGAATCTGGATGTGGCCGTCCATGAACAGGCCTTCCGTCAGTTCAAGAACAACAAGCGGGGCTGGGCCAGTCTGATCAGATGGTTGCAGCGGTGGCCAGCCAAGCAGGTTGTGCTGGAGGCCAGCGGTGGCTACGAACAGAAGGCGCTGGATGCATTGCACGAAGCCGGCCTGCCGATGGTTCGGATCAACCCCGGCCGTGGCCGCAGCTTCGCCTCGGCCACGGGAAGGCAGGCCAAGACCGATCGCATTGATGCCATGGTTCTGGCTCACATGGCCGACGCCCTCAAGCTGACCCGTTACGTACCCCCGGCCGCTTGGCAACGCCGTCTGGGTGAGCTCTGCCAGCGCCGACGCCATCTGGTCCAGATGCGGGTGAGCGAGCATCAGCGCATGCGTGCGTTCAGCGAACCCTGCCTGATTTCAATGCTGAATCAGCACCTGGACGAGATCCAGAAAAGCATCAAGCAGCTCGATGCCACCATCGCAGCACTCCTGGCCGAGCAGGACGGGTGGCGTGACTTTGCCAAGCTCAAAGGCGCCGGTCCGGTACTGATGGCGACCTTGGCCTGTGAGCTACCGGAGCTGGGCAAGCTCAGCGGGAAAGCCATCTCGGCCTTGGTAGGGGTTGCCCCCATGAACCGCGAAAGCGGCACCTGGAAGGGGCGACGGAGTATCACCGGTGGCCGCGCCGTTGTACGCGAAGCGCTCTACATGGCGGCGCTGACCGCCAAACGCTATGAGCCCCGGCTCAAGGAATTCTTTGAATCCCTCGTCAACCAAGGCAAGCCGGGCAAGGTCGCTTTGGTCGCGGTAATGCGCAAGATGCTGGTGATCCTCAACGCCCGCAAACGGGAAGCGGAGGCCCAGATGGCCTCCGCCTGACAAGACAGTTGCTACAGTAGATCCACGCCGTGCGTGGATGCGGCCACCGATACCGCGTCATGGTGCGAACCAAGGTTCGCACCCACCAGAAATCGGTTCGCACTCACCAGAAGGCGATTCGCATCCGCCAGAAGGCGATTCGCATCCGCCGAAGTGGAGCAGTACATCCACGCCATGCGTGGATGCGGTGGCCTCAATACACATCGCGCCGGTAACGACCGGCCAGCAACAGCGCTTCTTTGCCCACGGTACCCAGTACCTGCTCGATCACTGCATCCACGGCCGGCGCCATGCCCTGCAGGCTGCCGCAGACTAGGATTGTCGCGCCTTCATCCACCCACTGGTGCAGCGTTGCCGCTTCGGCCAGCAGCCGGTCCTGCACATAGCGATGCGCGCCGCCGTCACGGCTGAACACTGCATCCAGCCGCGCCAGCGAGCCGTCCGCCAGCATCGCCTGCAGTTCTTCGCCGAAATGGAAGTCGTGCGCGGCGGTGCGCTCACCGAACAGCAGCCAGGTACGGCGCGCGCCCTGCAGCGCGCGTTCGTGCAGGTGCGCGCGCAGTCCGGCGATGCCGGTGCCGTTGCCGATCAGCAGCAGCGGCACATCGGCGGGCACGCCCTGGAAATTGTCGTTGCGGCGCAGGCGCAGTTGCACCGGTTCGCCGATGGCGGCGTGGTCGCACAGCCAGCCGCTGCCGATCCCTGGCGTGCCATCGGCGCGCAGCTGGCGGCGCAGCAGCAACTCCACCGCGCCGTCGGCCATCACCGAGGCGATGGAATACTCGCGATGGGGCAGTGGTTGCAGGGTCGCCAGCAGTGCGGGCAGATCACCCGGGGGAACCAATGAGGGCAGGTGCGAGCGCTCGATACGGGCCAGCAACGCCTGCCCGTCATCCAGCACCGTGTCGGCATTGAAGCCCTGTGCATCGAGCCAGGCGCGCGCGCTGTGGCGTGGGTGCTGCGGGCCGATCTCGGCGATGTCACCGGCCTGCCACTGCACATCGACGCCAGGCGGTGGCTGCAGGCGCAACCAATACACCGGACCACCGGGGCTGCCCTGATTCAGATGCTCACGTTGCAGCAGCGTCCACGGCTGATACTCGGCCGGGCTCCAGTCGGGCAGTTCACTGGCGCCGCCGCCAAGTTGTCCCAGCAGCTGCTGCCAATGGCGCAGTGCCGCCGGATCGGCGTTGTCGACTTCGATCGCGTCGAACAGCGGATGCGCGCCATGCTGGCGCAGCCAAGTGTCCAGCTGGTGGCCGAATCCGCAGAAGTGGCCATAGCTGCGGTCGCCCAGCGCGAGCACGCCGTAGTGCAGGTGCTGCAGCGGGGGCGGGGTGGCCATCACCCCGCGCAGGAACGGCAGGGCGTGGTCGGGCGGGTCACCCTCACCGGTGGTGCTTGCGATGAACAACGCGCGCTGGCTGGAAGCCAGCAGTGCTGCATCCACCTCATGCAGTCCGCGCACACGCACCGGCACGCCGGCACCGCGCAGGGCCTCGGCGCTGCGCTCGGCGAGTTCGCGGGCGAAGCCGGTCTGGCTGGACCAGACCAGCAGGATCGGGGGCCTGTCACCGGTTGTGGCATCGTCGCGCGGGCGCCCTCGCCACCACAGTGCAGCGCAGGCCAGCGCATACAGCGCCGTGGCGATTCCCGCGATCTGCGCGTGTCGCACCGGTGGCGCGCCCTGCCACCACGCTTCGCCGAGATGCAGGCGCAGCAGCGCCCAACCGATCAGCGCCAGCAGGAGCAGGACCAGAGTGTTGCCGAGCCACGCGCGCGATGGACGTGCGCTCATGCGTCCTGCCCGTCGAGCAGGCGCTGGAAGGCGCTGCTGAGAAATTCCTGCGGGCCTTCTGCGGTGCGTTGCAGGTAGCGTGCAGCCAGTCCTTCGCGTTCGGCCAGCGCCATGCCCTGTTCGCGACCCAGCACGGTCAGTGCGGTGGCCCAGGCATCGGCGCGCATGGCGTCGTCGGCCACCACGGTTACTGCCGCGGCAACCTGCCGCACCGGCCTGCCCGTACGCGGGTCGAGACTGTGGCTGTAGGCCTCGCCACCGGCCTGGTACTGGTGCCAGCGATCGCCGGAAGTCGCCACCGCCTTGCCGTCCAGCGCCAGCACCCGTGGCGGGGTATCGGTGTGCACGTCTTCTTCCGGTGCGGATTCCACCAGCACGCGCCACGGCTGGCCGTCCGGTTTGCGGCCGTAGCCGGCCAGCTCGCCACCGACTTCGATCAGCGCGGCAGTGATGCCCTGTGTGCGCAGCCACGCAGCGACATGGTCGACGCCAAAGCCCTTGGCGATCGCAGAGAGATCCAGTTCCAGTCCGCCCGGTTGCAGCAGCGCATCGTCCTGCCACTGCAGGCGCTGCCAACCGCAGCGATCGCGCGTGGCCTGCAGGGGAGCGTCGTCGGGCTGCCGGCGTTCAGCGGCATGTGCACCGAAGCCCCACAGCGCAACCAGCGGACCGATGGTGGGATCAAAGGCGCCGTCACTGGCGGAAGCGATGGCCTGTGCGCAGGCCACAACGTGGCGCGTTTCGGCGGGCAGCACGCACCATTGGCCGGCGTCGGCGCGGTTGTAGCGGCTCAGATCCGAACCGCGCTCCCAGGTACTCATCTGCGCGACCACCTCGTCCAGCCGCGCCTGGATGCCGGCATGCAGCGGGTGCAGGTCGCGCTGGCGCGACGCGACCAGCGACACACTCCAGGTGGTGCCCATGGTGGTGCCACCGAGGCGGGCGATGTCGAGCAGGGGATCGGTCATGGTGGTGTGCTGCAGGCGCGATGCCGGGGCCTGCCCGGCATCGCGGTCCACGTCATTACTGCGGCAGCACTTCCAGCGTGGCGACGTAGCTCAGGCGGCGCTTGGCGACCTGCTTCACCGACGTCTTGTTGTCTTCGGTGCCGGTCTCCAGCCAGTACATGCCGGCTTCCGGCCAGGTCACCTTGATCTCGCCCTTGGCATCGCTGGTCAGCTTCAGCTCGTCCTGCGCGTTGCGGTAGCGGGTGGCGCCACGCACGATCTCGAACTCCAGGCCGGCGGTCGGCTTGCCATCGACCAGCACGCGGAAGGTGGCTTCCTCGCCGGCGAACAGATCGTTCGGGTGGCCGACGGCGACCAGCTCGATGCCACGGTTGGTCGGCTTCAGCGCAGTATCGTTCGGCGCGCCGTTGGTGACGAAGGTCTCCACGCGGCCGACCGACTGGCTCACTTCCAGCTTCTTCGCGTCTTTCGGCAGTTCGCCGAAGGTAGCCACGCTGCCGCGCCAGCGCTTGCGCTCGCCGTTCTGCTCGTAGGTGGCGAACAGGCCGTCATTGACCGACGCAATGCGGTAGGTGCCCGGCTGCTTCAGCTCGACATCGAACACGCTGCGGTACTTGCCGGTGGACGCGTTCTGCGGCTGCACGGTGCTGCCGTCCGGCGCGGTGATCACCACCGACTCCAGGCGCAGCGGCACGTGGTTGAAATAGAACAGGTCATTGGAGACCGCACCGTCGACGGTGATCCACGGCGCGTTGCCGGCGATCACGGTCTGTGAGGGCAGCAGCCAGGCCTTGTGGGCCAGGGCGGAGAAGGGAAGGGCAGCGGCCAGAGCGGCGGCGAGGACGAGCGTGCGCTTCATGCGGAAGACTCCAGTTGGAAGGGGGCGGATCCCTTTCCATCGGAAAGGGCTCTGACCCCGGGGGATAGGGCGATGGGGTCAGAGCCCTTCCTGCGGAAGGGATCCGACCCCGGGTCAGGCGGTCAAGGTTTGACGGCGAGGGTGACCTGGCCCAGTTCGGTGGCGCCCTGCGCCTTGCCGTTCTGCGCGGCGGTGGCCGGCCAGGTGAAGGGGATCTTCAGCAGTTCACGGCCGCCGACTTCGCGCACTGCTTCCACCACCAGGGTGTAGTTGCCGGGGGCCAGCTGCTTCAGCGCCGGCTGCCTGTCGTTGAACGACAGCGCGTGCTTGCCGGCCGGGCGGGTCGGGCCGGTCACGCCGTCCACCGGCACCTGCAGGGTGCGGCCGCTCTTGCGCCACCACTGGCGCAGGTCGGGCAGCCACTTGGTGCCGTGGCCTTCGCTGTTGCTGGTCTGCTGGTACCAGACCGACAGGTTGGCCGCGACCTTCTGGTCGGCGCCTTCCAGCCACACCGCCACGTACGGGCGGTGGTACTCGGCCACGTTGAGCTTGGGCACTTCGACGTTGATGTCGAGGGTGGTGGCGTAGGCCGGCGAGGTGGCCAGCAGGCCGCTGAGGGCGATGGTCAGGGTGACGCGCATGGGGCGGCTCCGGGGAAACGGATGGAATTCATGGGGGGACGTCAGTGGATCAGCAGCAGGGCGATCAGCAGCGGAATCATCAGGCCGAGGCCGACCAGCGGCCAGGTCATGCGCCGCTGCCGCGCATGCAGGTGCAGCAGGAACAGGCCGGTGATGCAGAACACCAGGCAGGCAACGGCGAACAGGTCCAGGAACCAGCCCCACGCCGGGCCTGCGTTGCGGCCCTTGTGCAGGTCGTTGAGGTAGGACACCGCGCCGCGCGAGGTTGATTCGTACTCCACCGCGCCCGTTTCGCGATCGATGCTCAGCCAGGCGTCGCCGCCGGGGCGCGGCAGCGACAGGTAGATCTCTTCGGCCGACCACTCGGCCGGGCGCCCGCCGATGGCGATGCCCAGCTGCGTGTCCAGCCATTGCCGTGCCGGGCGCGGAATCGGCGCGTTGCCGTCTTCGCGCGTGCCCAGTTGGCCCAGCAGTTCGGCGGGCAGTTCCAGATGCTGGTTCTGCACCTGGGGCTTGGCCTCGATCTTCGCCGCATGGTTGAGGGTCAGGCCGGTCACCGCGAACAGCAGCATGCCGATCAGGCACACCGCCGAACTGATCCAGTGCCACTGGTGCAGCGTCCGCAGCCAGAAGCCACGGTTCTGTTGCTGCTGCACGGTGGAGGAGGCAGGACGGCTCACGGCACGGTTCGGGGCTGACGGGGACTGCCCATTACATCATTGATGAGAATAGCTCGCAATTGCGTATCGTTCTGTATCCCTGGGGGATTGCCGGCCAGCGGCCGGCACTACCGGTGCGTGGCGATCAGAACTTCGCGTTGAGCGAGATCCAGTAGCTGCGGCGCTGGTCCTTGGTCGCGTAGTCGTCCACGCAGCTGAACTCGCTGGGATTGAGCAGCAGGCACGACTGCGAGACGAAGTCCTTGTCGAACAGGTTGTTGACCCGCGCGTTGACCGTCAGCCATGGCGTGGCCTTCCAGCTGCCCCCCAGGTGGAAGATCGTGTAGTCCTCGTAGTAGCGGACATGGCGGGCGCCGGTGCTGTCGATCAGCGTGTCGCGATAGCGGTCGTAGCGGCCCTCGCCGATCAGCGACAGGCTGATCGCATCGTTGATCTGCCAGTTGAGGCTGGCGTTGGCCATGTGCTTTGCCGGCGTGGTGCCTGAGATCGGGCGTCCCTTGTCGGGGCCGCTGGTCTGCTCGCTCTTGGTCCAGGTGTAGTTGCCGCGCAGCTGCAGGGTGTCGAGCAGGTCGACGTGGCCGGCCAGTTCCGCGCCGCGGGTCTCGGCCTTGTCGATGTTCACGCTCTGGGTGAAGGTGCTGTAGCCCAGTGCCGCCCAGCCCGGGCCGATGTCCACGCAGTAGCCACTGCCGGCGCGGGCCACTTCGCAGTTCGGGAAGGTGCCGCCGCTGGCGATCTTGTCCTCGAATTTGTTGAAGAAGCCGGTGACGTTGAAGCCCCAGCGCTGGCCTTCGTAGTACGCGGCCAGCTCGTAGTTGGTGCTGGTTTCAGGCTTCAGGTTCGGCGAACCCACCAGCGGCAGCACGCCCTGGCCACCGAAGCCGGTGATGCCCGGGAACAGCTGATCCGGTCGCGGGGTCTTGTAGCCGGTGCTGACACCACCCTTGAAGGTCCAGGCGTCAGTGGCGTTCCACACCAGGTAGCCGCGCGGGCTGACATGGCTGCCGAACACGTTGTGGTCGTCGTAGCGCAGGCCGAAGGTGGCGGTAAGGGTGTCGGTCAGCGACCAGTTGTCCTCGGCGAACAGCGCCCACATGCGGTGCTTCTGCTTGGTGTTGCTGCGGTAGCCGGCGCCATCCATGCCGAACACACCGTCGATCATGTCGGTGTCGTTGTACTGGCCGCCGACGGTCAGCTTGTGCGCGCCGAAGTCGAGGTCGAGCATGGTGTCGAGCACGTAGCCTTCCAGCTCCATGGTGCGCAGCGGACGCGGCAGGAATGCCTGCAGGCGTGCCATTTCGCTCGGGTTGAGGGCGGCCAGTGCATTGCCACGGCCGGCCGCGCAGTTGTTGGCGCCGCCGGTGCGGCGGCAGACGTCGTTCCAAAGGGTCTGCAGGTTGGCGCGTTCGTCCAGGGTCAGCGGCAGCGAGCGGCCCAGGTTGCTGCTCTTGCTGTGGGTCAACGAGGTCTGCCAGGTGCCGAAGCTGTAGCGGCCCTGGTGGGTCAGCGACAGCTGGTCGCGCTCGTAGCGCTGGTAGGCGGTGTAGCCCACGCGCGGCTGCACAACGCGGCGGGTGACGGTGCCGCTGCCGTTCGGATTGGGGATGACCGCATTGCCGACGCGCCACAGGCTGGCCAGGCTGTCGAGGGTGCCGGTCTGGCCCTCGCTGTTGTCGTACTTCTGCCGCGACACGTCGTAGTCCAGCCACAGTTCGTGGTCATCGTTGACGTGGAAGTCCAGGCGTACGCCGGTGTTCCAGTTGGTGTTGGCCACCGACTTGCCACCGCCGCCGAAGCCGATGCTGCGCTCCCACAGGCTGCCGTCGGGCAGGGTCAGTGCATCCCACTCCGGATTGGAGGCCTTGGCGTCGTAGTAGCTGCCGCGCACCGCCAGGCTCAGGCGGTCCTTCAGCAGCGGGCCACTGAGGTAGACGTCGGTGGTGCGTGCATCGCCGAACTGATCGTCCTGCTGCACGGTGAAGCCCTGGGTCACGGCGCCGTGCCAGCTGTCCTGGTTGCGTCGGGTGATGATGTTGATGACGCCGCCCATTGCATCCGAGCCATACAGCGTGGACATCGGGCCGCGCACCACTTCGATGCGCTCGATGGCATCCAGCGGCGGCAGGTAGGCGAACTGGCCACCGCCGAAGTTGTTCGGATACAGCTGGCCGACATTGCTCTGGCGGCGGCCATCGATCAGTACCAGCGTGTATTCGGAGGGCAGGCCACGCATCGAGATGGTGGCACGACCGTTCTTGTCGCTGGCTTCCAGGCCGACGTCGATGCCTTCAACGTCGCGCAGCGCGTCGACCAGGTTGGTGTAGGGGCGCTTGCTGAGTTCTTCGCGGCTGACCACGCTGATGCTGGCCGGGGCGTCGACCACCTTCTGCTCGAAGCCGGAGGCGGTGACCACCACCTTGTCCAGCGTCTGTGGCGCACCGGAAGCGTCACCGTGGGCGAGGGCAGGGGTGGTCATGGCCGCCAGCACGGCGCTGGTCAGCAGGGTACGGGACAGGGACGAACGGACACGATGGCGCTGGGCCATGGCAGTTACCTCGAAGGGTGCAGGGTGGTGCGATGCCTGGCGCGAACGGCACGGCATGCACGGGGAGGCCCGGTCAGGGGCGGCAGGGATGAAACAGGTAGCGGCGCGCGGGCATGACCGCGCAGGCGGTCACGTCGGGCCGTGGATCAGGCGAGCGGCGGCGCCTGGCCGCGTTGCTGGCGACGCCCGGGCGCATCGGCCCAGGGCGTGTCCGGAGCGGCCAGCGGCCAGTCCGGGCGCACGCCGGGCATGGCCGGCGTGGCGGGTACGAGTTCGAGTTCAGTGCGCAGCCATTGGCTCGCCAGCAGCAGTGGCGGACGTGCCTTCTCGGCCGACTTCACCGGAGCGGATGCGCAGCGGCGCAGCTTGGCCGGTGCCTCTTCCTGCAGGGGGCCTTCGCCACCGCGCTCTTCCAGCGGCATCTGCACGGCCATTCCGGCCTGGGCGTGCGGCAGCAGCGGCAGGGTGCCCAGCAGCAAGGCCAGCATCGCCACCCACGCCAGCAGGCTGGCCAGCGCAGGACGCTGGCCGCGCATGGCGGTGCCCATCTTGCGATGGATGAGCGGGCGAGGGCGAAGCGGGCGCAGCAAGCAGGGGTCCCCAGGGGTCTGCCGGCAGTGGCCGGCATCAACGGGGCGTGATTGTAATGAGAGCTGTTAGCTGTTGCAAATGAGAATGATTGCTAAAATGTCGCAGGCTGACCCGACGGGGCTCAGACTTCGCTCCAGCGCCGCAGCAGGTTGTGGTACACGCCGGTCAGCTGCAGGACCGCCTCGGCGTCACCGCCGGTCTGCCGCAGGCGCTCGATCGAGCCATCCATTTCCCACAGCAGGCGGCGCTGCACATCGTCGCGGATCATGCTCTGTACCCAGAAGAACGAGGCCACGCGCGCACCGCGGGTGACCGGCCGCACCTGGTGCAGGCTGCTGGACGGATACACGATCAGGTCGCCGGCCGGCAGCTTTACCTCGTGCTCGCCGTAGGTATCGCTGATGATCAGCTCGCCGCCTTCATATTCGTCCGGCGCCGACAGGAACAGGGTGCAGGAGATGTCCGAGCGCAGCTGTTCGCCGTTGGCCAGGTTCATCACCGCACCATCGACGTGGAAGCCATAGGTGCCGCCACCGCTGTAGCGGTTGAAGCGCGGCGGCAGGTACTTCAGCGGCAGCGCCGCGCTGAAGAACAGCGGGTGCCGGGCCAGCGCGACAAGGATGATTTCGCCCAGTTCGCGGCGCAGCGGTGAGGCCTCGGGCAGCTGCTGGTTGTGCTTGGCCTGTGCGCCCAGGTGGCCCACGGTTTCGCGGCCATCGGTCCAGTCGGCGGCGTCGAGGCGGCGACGGAAATCGGCCACCTGGTCGGCGCTGAGAATGTCGGGGATGTGCAGCAGCATGCGGGACTCCTCAGAGGGACGGCGGTGCGACCAGGGCGCGCACCTGTGGATGCGGCGACGCGGCCAGTTCCGGCACGATGTGCGCCATGAACGCCGGGCTGCCGTGCGCCAGTGCGAGCCGCAGCCAGTGCACGGCCTGTTCGATCTGGCCGGCCTGCAGCAGGATCGAGGCGTAGTTGGCCTGGCCGCGGAAATCACCGGCTTCGGCGGCGCGTTGGTACCAGGCGAGCGCCGCCTGCGGATCGGGTGCGGTATCCAGCCCGTCTTCGAGGTGGCGGGCCAGCAGGTTCATCGATTTGGCATGGCCCAGGTGTGCGGCACGGGTGTACAGGGCCAGTGCCTGTGCGCGATCCTGCGTCACGCCGCGGCCGGTGGCCAGCAGGTTGGCCAGGTTGTACAGGCCCCAGTCCAGCCCGGTGTCCGCCGCGCGCCGGTACCACACCGCGGCCAGCGTGGGATCGGGCGCGGTGCCCTGGCCCAGTTCGTGGCAGCGTCCCAGCATGTTCATCGCCATCGGCGCGCCGTTGTTGGCGGCGGTTTCGTACCAGAGCAGTGCCGCCGAGGCGTCTTGTGTGGTGCCTTTGCCTTCCATGTGCATCTGCGCGAGCAGCAGTTGTGCGTCGACCTGACCGGCCTGCGCGGCATCGCGAACGTGCGCGAACGCCGCTGCCGGTTCGTGCTGCAGCAGTTCGGCCAGGGCGTCGCTGTCGATGGGAGTACGGGTAACCATGGAGTGAGTATCGCCGGAAACAAAAACGGCGGCAGGAGACCCTGCCGCCGTGGTGGAGCGGAGTTACATCAGAACTTCACGTTCAGTGCCAGCGTGGCAGAGCGACCCGGGGCGATGCTCGCGTAGTGCGAGGCATAGGCCTTGGTGAAGTAGGTCTTGTCGGTCAGGTTCTGCACGTTGAGCTGCAGGCTGATGTTGTCCTGGATCGCGTAGCTGGCCATCGCGTCGAAACGGGTGTAGCTCGGGATCCACTTGGTGTTGGCAACGTCACCGTACTGCTTGTCCGAGTAGAACGCGCCGGCGCCGACGGTCAGGCCGATCGGGAAGCGGTAGGTGGTCCACAGGTTGGCGCTGTGCTTGGCGGTGTTCGGGAACTCGTTGCCGTTGTTCGGCGACGGCACGTAGACGTTGGACGGGCAGGTGCGGCCCACCGGTGCACCACAGACGAAGCCGTTGTCCTTCAGTTCCGAGTCCAGATAGGTGTAGCCGCCGTACAGGCTCCAGGCGTCGGTCAGCTGTCCGTTGAAGCCCAGCTCGAAGCCATTGATTTCCTTCTTGCCGGCGTTCTGGTTGTTGCCGTTGTCGACGGCCACGCGCGCGTTGTTCAGCACGGTGTGGAAGATCGCAGCGGTCAGGTTCAGGCGGTTGTTGAACAGGTCCCATTTGGTACCCAGTTCGAGGTTCTTCGTATCCTGCGGCTTGAGGTTGGCGATGCCTTCGTTGAGGCCGTCCGCGCCATCGCCGCCATCCATGCCCGGCGGAGTCGAGGAGGTGCCGTACGACAAATAGATGCTGCCGTTGGCCATCGGCTTGAAGACGACGCCGGCCTGATAGTTCAGGAAGTCGTTGTCGTTGCGCGCACGGGTCGGGGCCTTGCCCTGCACCGGCGTGGTCAGCGTTGCGGAGTAGTCGTCGTAGCGCAGGCCGACGTTGAAGCTCCACTGTGCATTGAGCTCGATGGTGTCGAACAGGTAGGCCGACTTGGTCTTGGTGCGCTGCTCGACGTCCAGCGCCTTGTCGCTGCGGTACACCGAATGGGTGGCCGCCCACGGATCGCGCGGGTTCGGGTTGGCGAAGTCGGTGCAGTTGTAGCCGGTGGCCGCGCCCGTGGTCGGGCACTTGCTGTTGCCGGTCAGCGGGTTGCTGGTGCCCGGCGTCATCAGGTAGCTGCCGCGGGTCATCTTCTCGTCGCTGTATTCCACGCCAGCGCTGTAGCTGTGCTTGAGCGCGCCGGTCTGGAAGGCGCCGGTCAGGCCCAGCTGGTCGGCGAAGCTCTTGACGTCGACGGCACGGGTGTTGGTACGGCGCCACAAGGTGCCGTAGTTGTTCGGGTTGCCTTGGCTGTCGTCCGGCTGGGTCCACAGGTAATCATTGCTGGTGTTGCCCAGGCGCGCGATGTTGCGCAGCTTGTGGCCGCCGAAGTCGTAGCTGGCATCCAGGGTGCTGATGTCGGCACGGGTGCGCTGGAAGTCACGGTCGACCAGGCCGTAGTAGTTGTTGCGGTCCGGGACCATCGGGCGGCCATCGACCCACTTCGAGGCCGGTGCACCGTTCGGGTTGCCATACGGGAAGCCACCCGCGTCCGGCAGGTCATCGCTCTGCATGTGGTAGTGGCTGGCGATCAGCTGCGCCGGGCCGTTCAGGCCGAACGCGATCGATGGTGCGATGCCCCAGCGGCTGACATTGGCAGCGTCACGGCCGGCGATGTCCGACTCGTGCTTCATCAGGTTCAGGCGGGCGGCGATGCCATCGCCCAGCACGTAGTTGGCGTCCACGGTGCCGCGCGCGTAGCTGTCGGTGCCGATGCCCATGCTGGCGCTGGTTTCGTTCTTCAGCTTCGGCGTCTTGCTCACCAGGTTCAGGCTGCCACCACCGGAGTCACGGCCGCCGTAGGCCGAGCTCGGGCCCTTGACCACTTCCACCTGCTCCAGGTCGAAGATCTCGCGGGTCTGCGAGCCGACGTCGCGCAGGCCGTCGACGAAGATGTTGCTCTGCGAATCGAAGCCGCGGATGAAGGGGCGGTCGCCGGTCGGGTTGCCGCCTTCGCCGGCGCCGAAGGTGATGCCCGGCACCATGCGCAGCGCATCCTGCAGGTTGGTCGCACCGGTTTCGGCGATCAGCTTCTCCGACACGATCGACACCGACTTCGGGGTGTCCAGCAGCTCGGCGGTGAACTTCGGCGAGGACGGGTTGAACCAGCTGCCGCGCACCTGCACCTTGTCCAGGTCGGTGGCCTTGCGGGAGCCGTCGGCGCTGTCGGCGGCCTGGGCGGCCAGCGGTGCGAAGCCGGCGGCCAGGGTGGCGGTGGCGAGCAGGGAAACGCGCGGAGCGTGCTTGCGGGACGTGATGTGGGTCATGGCTGTAGGTAGTGGCTTGGATCGGGAAAGGGCGAGGGCGAGCCGGCGCAGATGGGCATGCGGCGACAGGCGGGAAGTGGGTTCTGTAGAGCCGAGCCATGCTCGGCTGGCAGGAAACGCAATCAGGCGCACGGCAACGGCCGCAGGGCGCCTCAGCTGGCGTGCGGTACGGGCGGTGCGTGGCCGGGGTTCAACCGAAGCGCGGGATCATGCAACTGCCAGCGCAGGGCATTGGAGCGCCACAGCGGGATACGCGCGACCAGAGCAGCGCGTGCAGGGACCAGACCGGTGCAGGGCGAGGTGCCCTCGCCATCGAACGGAGGCTCCGGTGCTGGTACGGCGTGCTGCGGGCATTCGTCGGCTGGCGGTTGCGGCAGCGGCATCGCCTGCAGCAGATCTTCAGCGTGTGCCTGCCAGCCGTGCGCGGCCGGATCGCCGCCACGCCCTTCGTGCAAGGCCGACCAGCCCAGCAGCAACGTCAGCAGCACGGCCACGAGCAGCGGCCACCCTTGGCGGGCGAGCTGGCACAGCGTGGCGGTGGGCGCGGGCGAAGCCATGGCGCAGGGGCGATGTCGTTACGAAGATGTTACGTAGAATAACATCAACGATAATGATTCGCATATGCGCAATCGGGTGGGCGATCTGGATGGCCCGGAAGGGCCCTGGGGCGCCGCTCAGGACACTCTGGTAGACCCGCCCCATGGGTGGATGCTCTTCGGCAGGGGCGTCCGAGGGCATTCCCAGCAGGCCGAACGCCGTCTCAATCGCGGTCGTCGCGGGTCCAGACCGCGTCGTGCTCGCGCTTCACAGGGAACTTGGGCACAGGGCTGTAGGCCGGGGCGCACAGGGCACGGCCGTCGCGCACGTCGAAGCGCGCACCGTGCAGCACGCATTCCACGCTGCCTTCGCTGGTGTTGAACTCCCCCGAGGACAGCTCGAACTCCTCATGGGTGCACTGGTCTTCCAGGGCGTACAGCTCGCCGTCGAGGTTGAACACCACGATCGGCGTGCCGGTCACCTCGTCGAACACGCTCTTCATTTCACCCGGCAGCAGTTCGGCGCCGGCGCAGACGAAGGTCCAGGCCTCGCTCACGCGACGGCTCCGGCCAGCGGCTTTTCCAGGATCTCAAAGCGCAGGTCGTCGCGCTTGGGAATACCGAAGCGTTCGTCGCCATAGGGGAACGGCTTCTTGATGCCGGTGCGCTGGTAGCCGCGGCGTTCATAGAAAGCGATCAGCTCGTCGCGCACGTCGATCACCGTCATCTGCATCACCGGCACGTTCCATTCGCGCGCCGCATGCGCTTCGGCAGCCTCCATCATCTGCTTGCCGACCCCGCCGCCCTGCTGGGCCGGGTCGACCGAGAACATGCCGAAGTAGCCCTTGCCGTCGACATCGGCGACATGGGCGCAGGCCACCAGCTGGCCCTCGCGTTCGGCCAGCAGGATGGTGGAGCGCGGGCGGTCCAGGTCGGCCTGGATGCCTTCGGCGTCGATGCGGGCACCGTCCAGCAGGTCGGCTTCGGTGGTCCAGCCGACGCGGCTGGCGTCACCCCGGTAGGCCGAGGTGACCAGGGCGATCAGGGAGGGGATGTCGGCCGGCGTGGCGGCACGGAAGGTCAGGGTGGTCATGGGCCCATTCTAGGTGGGGTGGGGGCGGGCGCAAATGGGGAGGTAGGGTCAGATCCCTTTCGCAGCGCGAAAGGGATCTGACCCCGGCGTCTACTGACCCAACGGCAGGCTATGGACCGACTGGCACGGGCGCGGAGTTGGCAGATGCTCGGGGTCAGATCCCTTTGTGCAGCAAAGGGCTCTGACCCCTCAGCCCCAGGAAACGCTCATGCCACGCCCCCGAAGGATCGATGCGCCCGGATACCCGCAGCATGTCGTCCAGCGCGGCAACAATCGCCAGCCCGTGTTCTTCACGGATGACGATCGCGTGGCCTACCTGCGTCTGCTGTGTCATCACGCAGACCAGCAGCACTGCCGGATTCACGCCTATGTGCTGATGGACAATCACGTCCATCTTCTGGCGACGCCTGATGTCTCTGGCGGGCTGTCGCGGATGATGCAGGCCGTGAGCCGGGCCTACGTACGTCGGGTGAATGGTCAGCAGGGCCGCACCGGCACGTTATGGGAGGGGCGCTTCCACTCCACGGTGGTGGATACGGATCGCTATCTGCTGGCCTGCCAACGCTACATCGAGCTCAACCCGGTTCGGGCGGGGAAGGTGGCTCATCCTGGTGACTATCGCTGGTCGAGCTATCGCGCGAATGCACGGGGACGGGCAAATGCACTGCTCGTACCGCATTCGGCATTCGAGTTCATTGCTGCTGATGCGGATGAGCGGCACAGACGCTATGCGGAGTTCATCGCGCAGGGCATTCCTGCCGGGGATCTGGTGGCGATGCGTGGCGCGCTGCAGTCGCAGCGGCGGCTGTCGGGGCCGTTGATGGGGTCAGAGCCCTTTCGCGATGCGAAAGGGATCTGACCCCGCTGTGCCGGGCTCAGCCCAGCAGCTTGCGCACCTTGGTCAGCGCGGTCATGAAGCGCTCGATCTCGGCGTGCGTGTTGTAGAACGCCAGCGAGGCACGGCAGGTGGCGGCGACGCCGAAGTACTGCAGCAGCGGGTGTGCGCAGTGCTGGCCTGAGCGCACGGCCACGCCTTCCAGGTCGAGCAGGGTCGCCAGGTCGTGCGCATGCGCGCCGTCGATCAGGAACGAAACCACGGCGGCCTTCTCCGGCGCTTCGCCGATGATGCGCAGGCCGTCAACGCGGCGCAGCTCTTCGGTGAAGTGCGCCAGCAGTTCGGCTTCGCGTGCTTCCACGTTCTCCTGCCCAAGCTCCTGCAGGTAGTCGGCAGCCACGCCCAGGCCGATGAAGCCTGCGATGTTCGGGGTGCCGGCTTCGAACTTGTGTGGGGCATCGTTGAACACGGTGCCGTCGAAGCTGACTTCCTTGATCATCTCGCCGCCGCCGAGGAACGGTGGCATCGCGTCCAGATGCTCGCGGCGCGCCCATAGCGCACCGGTGCCGGTCGGACCGCACATCTTGTGGCCGGTGATGGCGTAGAAGTCACAGCCGATCGCGGCGACGTCGACCTTGCGGTGCGGCACGGCCTGCGAGCCATCGACCACGGTGATGATGCCGCGCTTGCGCGCTTCACGGCAGATCTCGCGCACCGGATTGACCGTACCCAGCACGTTGGAGACATGGGTGACCGCCAGCAGCTTGACTTCCGGGGTCATCGCCGCGCGCAGCGCATCCAGGTCCAGCGCGCCATCAGGGGTGATCTCGGCTACGCGGATGGTGGCGCCGGTACGCTGCGCGACCAGCTGCCACGGCACGATGTTGGCATGGTGCTCCATGCGCGTGATCAGGATCACGTCACCGGCCTTCAGTCGCGGCAGCGCCCACGAGTAGGCCACCAGATTGATGGCGAAGGTGGTGCCACTGCACAGCACCAGGTCGCTGGGACGCACGTTGAGGAAGCGCGCCAGCTTGTTGCGTGCGCCTTCATAGGCATCGGTGGCTTCGCTGCCCAGTGCATGCACCGCACGGCTGACGTTGGCGTTGTAGCGGCGGTAGAACTCGTCCACCGCGCCGATCACCTGCACCGGCTTCTGGCCGGTGTTGGCATTGTCGAAATAGACCAACGGCTTGCCGTGCACTTCACGCATCAGCAGCGGGAAGTCGAGGCGGACGCGGTCCCAGTCGGGTGCGCCGGTGCGTTCTTCGATCGGGCGCGGCGTGGACAGGTTCATGCCACACCCGCCTCGGCCAACGCCTTGTCCAGACGGCGTGCCAGCTGCGCACGCAGCGCGTCTGGCAGGATCTTCAGCGGCTCGTGACAGAACGCGGCGCTGAGCAGAGCCTGTGCCTGGGCCTGCGGCAGGCCGCGCGAGCGCAGGTAGAACAGCGCATTGGCGTCGAGCTGGCCGACGGTCGCGCCGTGCGCGGCCTTCACTTCATCGGCGTCGATCACCAGCGTCGGCTGGGTGTCGATCTCGGCATCGGCCGACAGCAGCAGGTTCTTGTTGGACAGGTTCGCGTCGGTGCCATCGGCGCCTTCGCGGATCTGGATGCCACCATGGAACACCACGCGGCTGCGGTTGGCGGCAACGCCGCGCCACAGCAGTTCGCAGGCGGTATCGCGCGCGATGTGGTCGATGCCCAGGCGGGTTTCGACATGGCGGCGGCCATTGCCGAGCAGCACGCCGTTGGCGGTCAGCTGGGCGTTGTCGCCTTCCAGGCGGACGTTCAGTTCATGGCGGCTGAGCGCGGCGCCCAGTTCCAGGTCGACACGGTGGTACTGCGCGTCGCGGGCCAGTACGGCGTCGGTGCGCAGGAAGCTGGTCTGGCGCGCGCTGCCGGCCTGCACGCGGGCGTGCTTGAGCACGGCATCACGGGCGACGTGGGCATGCAGCACGGTGTTGTCCAGGTGGGCGGAGTCACCCACGCTGAAGCGGTGCTCGACCACGCCGAGGCTGGCGCCGGCCCGCAGTTCGATCAGGTGGCGATGGTGCCAGGCCAGGTCGGTATCGCCGGCGACGCTGGCAAATACCAGCTGCAGCGGTACCTCAACCTGCACGCCTTCGTCCACGCGCAGCACTACGCCTTCATCGGCCAGCGCGGCGTTGAGGCGGGCGAAAATCTCTTCGCTGCGCTCGTAGCGGCGGCCAAGGAAACGCACGGCGTCTTCGCCGGAGGCCAGTGCGGCCGACAGCGGCTGCAACTGCACGCCGGCCGGCAGGCCCTGCACGTCGCTCAACGCGGCATCCAGGCGGCCGTTGACGAACACCAGGCGCGGCGCCGGGATGTCCTCCAGAAGCGCGGCGTCCAACGCCGGGCCCTGCAGCGGTGCCGCGGCGAACGCACGACGCTCCAGCTGGCGCAGCGAGGTGTACTTCCAGGCTTCGTTGCGGGCGGCCGGCAGGCCGTCACGCAGGGCCGCGTCCAGCACTTCGCGGCGCGCATCGCTGCCGCAGAAGGCCTGGGCCATCGAATCGAGCAGCGCGCTCATCAGACGGCCGCCTCGCGCACCACGCGATCCTTGAGGAAATCGTAGCCGTGCGCTTCCAGTTCCAGTGCCAGTTCCGGGCCACCGGTCTTGACGATGCGGCCATCGGCCAGCACGTGCACCACGTCCGGCTTGATGTAGTCCAGCAGGCGCTGGTAATGGGTAATGACCAGGAACGAACGGTCGGCGGCGCGCAGTGCGTTGACGCCGTCGGCCACGCTCTTCAGCGCATCGATGTCCAGGCCCGAATCGGTTTCGTCCAGGATCGCCAGCTTCGGTTCCAGCACGGCCAGCTGGAAGATCTCGTTGCGCTTCTTCTCGCCACCGGAGAAGCCTTCGTTGACGCCACGGTGCAGCAGTTCATCCTTCAGGTGCAGCACGGCCAGCTTCTGGCGCACCAGCTTGAGGAACTGCATGGAATCGAGTTCGTCCTCACCGCGCGCCTTGCGCTGGGCGTTCAGTGCCGCGCGCAGGAAGTAGGTGTTGTTCACGCCCGGGATTTCCACCGGGTACTGGAACGCCAGGAACAGGCCGGCGGCGGCGCGCGCTTCCGGGTCCTGCTCGAGCAGGTCGGTGCCTTCAAACTGCACGCTGCCTTCGGTCACTTCGTAGCCGTCGCGGCCGGCCAGGACATTGCCCAGGGTGGACTTGCCGGCGCCGTTCGGGCCCATGATGGCGTGCACCTGGCCGGGCTTCACATCCAGCGACAGGCCCTTGAGGATTTCCTTGTCGCCGATGCGGGCGTGGAGGTTTTCGATCTTCAGCATGGTGGGGGTTTCCGTGGGGCGGGCCGCGGCCCGCCGGTAAAGAGAATGCGTTTGCGAGGGGCAGGGGCGGGCGGTCAGCCCACCGAACCTTCCAGCGAGACTTCCAGCAGCTTCTTGGCTTCCACCGCGAACTCCATCGGCAGTTCGCGGAACACCTGCTTGCAGAAGCCGTCGACGATCATCGACACCGCGTCTTCCTGGCTGATGCCACGGGCGCGGCAGTAGAACAGCTGGTCGTCGGAGATCTTGGAGGTGGTGGCCTCGTGCTCGACGGTGGCGCCCGGGTTCTTCACCTCGATGTAGGGGAAGGTGTGGGCGCCGCACTGCTTGCCGATCAGCAGCGAATCGCACTGGGTGTAGTTGCGCGCGCCGTCGGCGTTGCGGTCCACCCGCACCAGGCCGCGGTAGGTGTTCTGGCCACGGCCGGCACTGATGCCCTTGCTGACGATCTTGCTCTTGGTGCGCTTGCCGATGTGGATCATCTTGGTGCCGGTGTCGGCCTGCTGGCGGTGATGGGTCAGCGCCACGGAGTGGAACTCACCGACCGAGTCGTCGCCCAGCAGCACGCAGGACGGGTACTTCCAGGTGATCGCCGAGCCGGTCTCGACCTGGGTCCAGGTGACCTTGCTGCGCGCGCCACGGCATTCGGCACGCTTGGTGACGAAGTTGTAGATGCCGCCGACGCCGTTCTCGTCGCCCGGATACCAGTTCTGCACCGTGGAGTACTTGATCTCCGCATCTTCCAGCGCGACCAGCTCGACCACCGCGGCGTGCAGCTGGTTCTCATCGCGCATCGGCGCGGTGCAGCCTTCCAGGTAGGAGACGTAGGCCTTGTCCTCGCACACGATCAGGGTGCGCTCGAACTGGCCGGTGTGGCCGGCGTTGATGCGGAAATAGGTGCTCAGTTCCATCGGGCAGCGCACGCCCTTGGGAATGAACACGAAGCTGCCATCGGAGAACACCGCCGAGTTGAGCGCGGCGAAATAGTTGTCGCCCACCGGCACCACGGTGCCCAGGTACTGGCGGACCAGCTCCGGGTGTTCCTTGATGGCCTCGGACATCGAGCAGAAGATGATGCCCTTCTCGGCCAGTTCCTTGCGGAAGGTGGTACCGACGGACACCGAATCGAACACCGCGTCCACCGCCACGCCGGCCAGCTTGGCGCGCTCATGCAGCGGCACGCCCAGCTTGTCGTAGGTGTCGAGCAGCTCCTTCGGCACGTCATCCAGCGAGGCATACTTCGGGCCCTTCGGCGCGGAGTAGTAGCTGAGCGCCTGCAGGTCGATCGGCGCGATCTCCAGCTTGGCCCAGTCCGGCATCGGCATGGTCAGGAAGTGGCGGTAGGCGTCCAGGCGCCACTGCGTCATCCACTCCGGTTCTTCCTTCTTGGCCGACAGGGCACGGATGGTGTCCTCGTCCAGGCCCGGCGGCAGGGAGTCCGATTCGATCTCGGTGATGAAGCCGGCCGAATACTTGCGGCCGAGCTGCTCGTGGATCTCGCGGTTGGGGGTGTCGTCGTGGGCGACGTTTTCGATGGTTTCGGTGGCCATGGGGGGGCTGCCTACGGATCAGGAGACGACGTCGACAGCGATGGTGCGGCGCTGTTCGTCATCGACAAGGGGGAGAGGGGGCAGGATCTGCGCGAGGCTGACATCGCGCAGGGCCTCGGAGACCACGTCGTTGATCAACCGCCAGCTGCTGCGCGCGCCGCACTTGGGGGCCATGCCGCACTGGTGGTGGTCGTGGCTGCATTCGGTCAGGGCCAACGGCCCTTCCATCGCTTCGACCACTTCGAACAGCGAGATCTCGATGGCCGCGCGGGTCAGCCGGTAACCGCCACGGACGCCGCGCAGGCCTTCAACCAGGCCGGCCTGGGCCAGTGGCTTGAGCACCTTGCTGACGGTGGGCGGCTCCAGACCGGTGAATTCGGCCAGCTCGGTGGCACTGAGCACCTCGCCCGGACGGGCGGCGAGCACGGTCAGTACGACGGTGGCGTAATCGGTGAGTTTGGTGACGCGCAACATGGGGATGCGAGTGGTTCTTAAAGCGGACTGAAATTGTACGCTTTTATTCGCCGCCATCCAACCCGGGCATTCAGCCGGTGCTGGGGCCGGGCCGGGAGGACACACCGGGGCCGTTGCCAGGGCGCAATGCTGCGCCAACGGGGTGATTTTCGCAATCACCCGGAATGGGCGAGAATCCCGGTTCCATTCGCTGCAAACAGCCCGTGCCGATGCCGAAGAAGATCCAAGCCCGCAAGTCCGCCATCCATGGCAACGGCGTGTTCGCCGTGGCCCCGATCAAGCAGGGCGAGCGCGTGATCCAGTACAAGGGCCTGCTGCGCAGCCACGGCGACGTCGATGCCGATGACAGCGGCGACGTCGAAAGTGGCCATACCTTCCTGTTCACCCTCAACGACGACTGGGTGATCGATGCCAACTACAAGGGCAATGACGCGCGCTGGATCAACCACAGCTGCGACCCGAACTGTGAGGCGGTGATCGAGGAAGACGAGGACGGCGACAGCCGGGGCGACAAGGTGTTCATCGAGGCAGTGCGTGATATCAAGGCCGGCGAAGAGCTGACCTACAACTACGGCATCACCCTGGCCGAGCGTCACACCGCCAAGCTGAAGAAGATCTGGGAGTGCCGCTGCGGCTCGCCCAAGTGCACCGGCACCATGCTGCAGCCCAAGCGCTGACCCACAGCGGGTAGTGCCGGCCGCTGGCCGGCACACATGTGAAAAGCGTGCCGGCCAGCGGCCGGCACTGCCTTATTTACCCAGTACGCCTGCCGGCACCAGATTGCCCAGGTTCTGGTTGAAGGTGACCACCAGCTTGCCGTTCTTCACCTGTGCCGACTGTACCTGCAGGGCGCCGAGCAGGCCGGCCACGGCCGGGTCCAGCTTGTAGATCGGTTCGCGCTGGGCGTAGTCGCTCAGCCAGGCATTGAGCAGGCCGCGGGTGCGCGAATCGAGGCGACCGCCCTGGTTGGCCGGGGTGAAGTCATCCACGCTGGGCTGCTGCAGGTGGAAGCCCTGGGTCTGCGCGTCATAGCGCAGGCCGCTGCTGAGCTTCACCGTTCCCAGCTTGGACGGGTTGCCACCGGCGGTGGCCAGAGCAACATCCATGCCCAGGTTCAGCCGCTCGCCGGCCGGAAGGCTCAGCTGTGGATGGCTCATGGTCAGCGCGATCAGGCCGCCGAGGGCGTCCTGCGTGCGTGGGAAGCTGCCATCGAGGTACTGCTGCACGTCACTGGCACCGACCGACAGTTCGCGGCCGGAGATGGAAGGGGCGGCCTGCGCGCCGATCGCAGCGGCGATCAGCACGGTGGAGGCGGCAAGGCGGGTCATCAGGGAACGCAGGCGCATGGCGGTGACCGGTGGATATGAATGGACGAATCAAAGAGTAGCCGTGCCGGCTGAATCGCGCGTGCATGCCGCTGCAACGGTTCAGTCCAGCGACGGGCGCAGTTGCGCCGACTGGATCTGCCAGGCGCGACCGTCGCGGCTGGGTTGCACGCGGTACCAGCCGCCAAAGCGGAAGGTGCCTTGTGTGGTGACCGCGCGGATCCGCACCGGCACCTCCAGCAGCCGGGGAGGCTGCTGGTCGTCGCGTGCGATCGGGGGCTCGCTGTCCAGGCGCAGCGTGCGCAGGTCCTGCAGCTGGCGCAGGACGGCATCGTCTGCGTGCCGCGGATCGGCGGGCGGGAATGCCCAGGCGGCGTCGCTGGTGCTGCGGTCGCGGTTGAGCAGCGCGATCACGTAGCGGTTGAGCATCACCGAAGGGGGGACGGCGTCGGTGTCCACTGCAGCAAACAGCGGATCGACCGTCGGTGATTGCAGGGCGGATGTGGCGGTTTCCGCGTTGGCCTGTACCTCCGCGCTGGCGGCTGCGGGGGGCGGGGCCGGTGTTGGATCCGATTGCGCTGCTGGCCGGGAACAGCCCAGCAACACCAGTGGCGAAATCAGCAACAGGAACCTGCGCATGCCTGCCTCCTCCCCGAGGCGACGTGAAGGAGCGCAGTGTATCGGCTGCGCCGGTATCAGCGGGAGGAGGGCAGCTGTTCCAGCGCGTCCAGGGCCGGCAGTACCTGTGCTGCGATGGCGGCCAGCGCGTGGCCGTCGGACTCGGCATGGCGCTGCACGATGTCGCGCAGCAGCTGGGTGGCGATCACCAGGGTGGCGCGCTCGTCGCCGCTGAGACCTGCCGTGCGCGGCGCTCCTTCCAGCAGGCGCATCAGGTCACGGCTGGCACGGTGTTCGAGTTCGATGGTGCAGCGCCCGGTGCACTGCAACCCGTCCTTTTCGATCGGGGTCACCGAGATCCGGTAGCGGGTGGAGGGGCTGGCCATGAGGGGGTGCTCGCCGTAGCTGTGGAGGATGTGCCCACCATAGGCAAGGCCGCGGCCGACAGCGACGGCCGGCGCTGCACGCAGTGTTCCACCCGGTACGTTCCGGTACTGCGGCAGGTCGGGCGCAGCCAATGCTGGCGGGCCTGTACGGGCATTCCCGGGATTGCGGCAACGCTGTGTTGCGGACCGTGGTTGGGACAAAAAAAACGGGACGGCCAGAGCCGTCCCGTCGGAATCCGCGTTGGGGCGCGCGCTTACAGCGCGGCGTCCTTCAGCTTCTTCAGCGGACGCACCTTCAGCTTGGTGGTGGCCGGCTTGGCGGCGAACCACTGCTCTTCCTTGGTGAACGGGTTGATGCCCTTGCGCTTCGGCTTGGCCGGCACATTGACGGTGGTGATCTTCAGCAGGCCCGGCAGGGTGAACGAGCCAGCGCCCTTCTTGTGCACCGAGGAGGCGACGGCGCTTTCCAGCGAGGCCAGCACAGCGCGGACGTCCTTGGCGATGACGCCGGAGGCTTCAGCGATGTGTGCAACCAGGCCGGACTTGGTCAGCACTTCCTTGATCGGCTTCGGAGCGGCCGGCTTGGCGGCTGCCTTCGTCGCGACTTTCTTCACTGCCTTCTTCGGGGCAGCCTTCTTAGCGGTCTTTGCCATGGTTTCCTGTTCCGTGAACGGTTGGTTGTTTGGTCGGCGCCGAACCCCGTCGGCAAGCGCAATGTAGGGCAACTCTCGGGCGCCGCCAATAGCCTGAAGCGCGGAAAGTGCATGTTTTTTCATATCCAGGCCGATTCAGTACATGGCCGGCCGTGGGGGATGGGGGCGCGGCAGCATGCGCGATGGCTGGTGCCCGTCCATCGGTGGAATGCGCGAAACCACTGAAAACAAGGGGGAAATGCGCAGATGGCTGGTGAAGAAGTGTCCATCTGCCCGGTTCCCGGCGGACGTTCGGCATGCGGCGGAGCGACGCAGGGCTAACGCGTGCCGTGCGAGGGTGACCGTTCATCACCGCCACGCAGGAGCAGCATATGGGAATCTCGCGACACGCCACCGCGCACTGGGAAGGCGATCTGAAGTCGGGCAAGGGACAGTTGAGCACGCCGCAGAGTGGGCTGCTGGACAAGACCCGCTACGGCTTCAACAGCCGCTTCGGTGACGAGAAGGGCACCAATCCGGAAGAACTGATCGCTGCCGCGCACGCCGGCTGTTTCACCATGGCGCTGTCGGCCAAGCTCGGCGAGGCCGGCTTTACCCCGACCTCGCTGGATACCGAAGCCAAGGTCGATCTGTCATTGGAGGGCGGCCCGCAGCTGTCGCAGATCCGGCTGAAGGTGAAGGCGGTGGTGCCGGGCATCGACGCGACGCAGTTCCGTGCGATTGCCGATGACGCCAAGCAGAACTGCCCGGTATCCAAGGCGCTGAGCGCAGTGCCGATCAGCCTGGAAGCCGAGCTGGGCTGAGCGGCCGTTACCTGTAGAGCCGAGCCCACGCTCGGCTCTACCGCTTGCGGATCACCAATCGATGGTGCCGCTGATCACCGTCTGCACCTGGCCGCCCGACCAGACCTCGCCGTCCTCGTCGACCAGCAGCGTCAGGCGTGCATCGTGGCCGACTTCGCGGCCCTGGCTGACTTCGAACGGTGCACGACCACGGGGCAGGGCATCGCGCAGGTCCAGCCATGCGGCCAGCACGGCGTTGGCGGCACCGGAGGCGGCGTCCTCGAAGCGGCGTCCATTGCCGACGAAGGCACGTACCGCCAGATCGAAGCCCTCACCACCATCGCTGAAGGCATAGGCGAACACGCCCATGCTGTCGGTGGACTCGGCCAGTGCGGCTACGGCATCCCAGTCCGGACGCAGGGCACGCAACGCGGCTTCATCGGCCACCTGCACCACCCACCAGCTGCGCCCGCCCTGCATCCGCGCCGGCGGCAGGGAGCCCAGCGGCCAGTCCTTCAGCGCCGCCTGCAGACGAGGATCGGTCGCCTCGGCAGTCTCGGCCAGCTGCGCGCGCGGCGTGCGGATGGCGATGCGCTGCTGCGCACCCTCACCGCTGACGCGCAGCGGCAGGGCACCGGCAATGCCGTCCTGCACCAGCACACCATCGACCGCTGCGGCCAGGCCGGCCTGCAGCACCGCATGCGCGGTGCCGACGCTGGGGTGGCCGGCAAACGGAACTTCCTTCTGCGGGCTGAACATGCGCAGCCGGTAACTGGCACCGGCGACCTGCGGCGGGAACACGAAGGTGGTCTCGGGCAGGCGCGTCCAGCGTGCGATGGCCTGCATGCTGGCATCGTCCAGGCCCTCGGCATCGAGCACCACGGCCAGCGGATTGCCGGCGCCGGCGCGCGGGGAGAACACATCCAGCTGCAGGAAACGGCGTGCGGGCATCGGGGAAACTCCAGAATCAGGTAGCGCGCAGCTTAGCGCGCCGTTGTAGAGCCGAGCCCATGCTCGGCTGTGTTGGGGTGTGAGAAGAAGCAGCCGAGCGTGGGCTCGGCTCTACATCCAGCTGATCTGGCCGTCGATGACCGGCTGCACCTGGCCGCCGATCCAGACCGTGCCCTGTGCATCGACCTCGACCTGTACGCGGCCATCGCGACCCACTTCGCGGCCCTGGCTGGCCACGTAGCGGCCCTCGCGGCCGGGCAGGGCGTTGCGCTGCCGCAGCCAGGCGCCGATCAGCGCATTGGCGCTGCCGGTCACCGGGTCCTCGGGTACGGCGGCCGCATCAGCGGGGCAGAATGCGCGCACCACCCGGGTATGGTCGGTGCCGGCTTCGTCGGCGAACACGGCCAGGCCGGTGGCATCGGTGGCGAGGCTCCAGTCGGCCAGCGCGGCCATGTCCGGCGCCAGGTTGCGTACGGCGGAGGCGTCGCGCAGCGGCAGCAGCCACCAGCGTGCGCCGTTGTCCCAGAGTTCGGGCACGTGCCCGTTGGCGGCGAGGGCCAGCAGCGCTTCGGGTGCTCCGTCCGCCGCTGTGTCCAGATGTCGCGCCGGTGGGCTGGCCAGCTGGATCTGCAGTGCCTCGGCCGGGCCACTCACCCGTACCGGCAGCAACCCCGCCGCGCATTGCTGCAGCAGGGCACCGTCGCGCGGTTGCGCCAGGCCGCAGCTCACCGCCGCCCAGGCCGCGCCGACGCTGGGGTGGCCGGCGAAGGCCAGCTCACGGGTCGGGGTGAAGATGCGGATGTGGTAATCGGCGCCGGGCGCACTGGGGCGCAGGAAGAACACCGTCTCGGACAGGTTCAGCCAGGCGGCCAGGGCCTGCATCTGCTCGCCGGAGAGCCCATCGGCGTCCAGGATGGCGCCCAGTGGGTTGCCGGTGCCGGGGCGGGGGGCGAAGACATCGAGCTGCAGGTAACGGAGGACGGCCATCTACGGGGATATTGCGCTTAGAATCAAAGGCTCCGCCCCTGAGGGCGGCTTCCCCACATTCTACATAGCCAATCCATGTCAGCTTCCCCCCTTGTCGATCGTTGGATCGTACTGAAGTTCGGCGGCACCTCGGTGTCGCGTCGTCATCGCTGGGACACGATCGGGAAGCTGGCGAAAAAACGTGCGGAAGAGACCGGCTCGCGCGTGCTGGTGGTGGTGTCGGCGCTGTCCGGGGTCACCAACGAACTGACCGCGATCGCCGATGGCGCGCCGGACAGCCGTGATCGCGTGGCGGCGCTGGTCGAACGCCACGAGGCCTTCCTGGTTGAACTCGGCCTGGGCCGCGAGGTGCTGGCCGAGCGCCTGGCGGCGCTGCAGGGGCTGCTCGACGACGCGCGCGCGGCCACCCGGCCGCTGCAGTGGCAGGCCGAAGTGCTGGGCCAGGGCGAACTGCTGTCCTCCACCCTGGGCGCGGCCTATCTGCACGCTTCGGGCCTGGACATGGGCTGGATGGATGCCCGCCAGTGGCTGGACGCGATGCCGCCGCAGCCGAACCAGAGCGACTGGTCGCAGCGGCTGTCGGTGAACTGCCAGTGGCGTGCCGATGCGGAGTGGATGCAGCGCTTCCGCGCGCAGCCGACCCGCCTGTTGATCACCCAGGGCTTCATTTCGCGGCATGCCGATGGTGGTACCGCCATCCTCGGCCGCGGTGGCTCGGATACCTCGGCGGCGTACTTCGGTGCGCTGCTCGGTGCCAGCCGCGTGGAGATCTGGACCGATGTGCCGGGGATGTTCAGTGCCAACCCGAAGGACGTGCCGGACGCGCGCCTGCTGACCCGTCTGGACTATTACGAGGCGCAGGAAATCGCCACCACCGGCGCCAAGGTGTTGCACCCGCGCTCGATCAAGCCGTGCCGCGATGCCGGCGTGCCGATGGCCATCCTCGATACCGAGCGCCCGGAACTGCCGGGTACCAGCATCGATGGCAGCGCTGCACCGGTGCCGGGCGTGAAGGCGATCAGCCGCCGCAACGGCATCGTGCTGGTGTCGATGGAAGGCATCGGCATGTGGCAGCAGGTCGGCTTCCTGGCCGATGTGTTCAACCTGTTCAAGAAGCATGGCCTGTCGGTGGACCTGATCGGTTCGGCCGAGACCAACGTCACCGTGTCGCTGGACCCGTCCGAGAACCTGGTCAACACCGATGTGCTGGCTGCGCTGTCGGCTGACCTGTCGCAGATCTGCAAGGTGAAGGTGATCGTGCCGTGCGCGGCGATCACCCTGGTTGGCCGCGGCATGCGTTCGCTGCTGCACAAGCTGTCGGACGTGTGGGCGACCTTCGGCCGCGAACGCGTGCACATGATCTCGCAGTCGTCCAACGACCTGAACCTCACCTTCGTCATCGACGAAGCCGATGCCGATGGCCTGTTGCCGATCCTGCACGCCGAGCTGATCGACAGCGGCGCGATGCCGGTGGAAGAGACCGAGGTGTTCGGCCCGCGCTGGCGCGAGATCGCCGGCACCGTGCGCCCGCGTGGCACGCCGTGGTGGCGGGGCCAGCGTGCGCACCTGCTGCAGCTGGCCGATGCTGGCACGCCACGCTACGTCTACCACCTGCCGACGGTGCGCGCCCGCGCCCGCGCGCTGGCCGCGATCAAGCCGATCGACCAGCGCTACTACGCGATCAAGGCCAACAGCCACCCGGCCATCCTGCAGCTGCTGGAAGCCGAAGGCTTCGGCCTGGAGTGCGTATCGCACGGCGAACTGAAGCACGTGTTCCAGCACCTGCCCGAACTGTCGCCCAAGCGCGTGCTGTTCACCCCCAGCTTCTGCCCGCGCAGCGAGTACGAAGCCGCGTTCGCGCTGGGCGTGACCGTTACCGTCGACAACGTCGAAGCACTGCAGCGCTGGCCGGACCTGTTCCGCAACCGCGAGCTGTGGCTGCGCGTGGATCTGGGCCGTGGCGAAGGCCACCATGCCAAGGTCCGTACCGGCGGCAAGGACTCCAAGTTCGGCCTCCCGATCGCCCGCGTCGATGAGTTCGTGCGCGCGGCCACCGATCTGGGCAGCCGCGTGGTCGGCCTGCATGCGCACCTGGGCAGCGGCGTGGAAACCGCGCAGCACTGGCGCCTGATGTGCGATGAGCTGGCAGGTTTCGCCCGCCGCATCGGCAGCGTGCACACCATCGACATCGGCGGTGGCCTGCCGATTCCGTACAGCGACGAAGACGAGCCGTTCGATCTCGACGCCTGGGCCGAGGGCCTGGCCGAGGTCAAGGCGCTGCATCCTGCATTCCGCCTGGCGATCGAGCCGGGCCGCTACCTGGTGGCCGAATCCGGTGTGCTGCTGACCCATGTCACCCAGGTGGTGGAGAAGGACGGCGTGCGCCGCGTCGGTCTGGATGCTGGCATGAACGCACTGATGCGTCCGGCCCTGTACGACGCCTGGCACGACATCGAGAACCTCAGCCGCCAGGGCGGCTATGCCGAAGCGGCGTTCGATGTGGTCGGCCCGATCTGCGAATCCAGCGATGTGTTCGGCAAGCGCCGCAAGCTGCCGGTGTCGACCGCGCCGGACGACGTGATGCTGATCGCCGACGCCGGCGCGTACGGCTATTCGATGGCCAACACCTACAACCAGCGGTTGCTGCCGCGCGAAGACGTGATCGAATGACCACCGCGCGCGCCCTGCACCCGCCCACCGACACGCCCCGCGCAGCTGCGCGGGCCCGTGCCTGACCGGATACACCATGACTGCTTTCGATAAACACCAGGTTTCCCGCTTCCGCTTCGTCCGCTGCGAATTCGCTGCGGAGACCGGCGTGGCCAGGCTGGTCTACGCCTTCGATGACGGCCCGGAGATGGTGGAAACCATCACCGTGCCGGGCGCCCCGTTCGTGCTGGACGAAGCGCGTAGCGCCGCCGTGCAGCGCGCGCTGCAGCTGCTGCACCTGATCGCCGGTGTCAGCTATTACAAGGCGGGCGTGCCGGAGACGGTCAGCATCGACAGCTACACCATCGATGCCGATACCGCTGCGCTGGTGGAGACGGTCTACCTCAATGGCCTGGGTGAATTCGCGTACCGCAATGGCCTGAACCTGCGCGGGCGCTTCCGCCTGCCGGTGCAGGGTGACGCCGTGCAGGCGCCGGTACTGGGCCTGCAGCCGCACGCGCTGGTGGCGATCGGTGGCGGCAAGGATTCGCTGGTCAGCATCGAAGCGCTGCGCCGCGCCGGCGTGGACGAGACCGTGACCTGGATCGGTGGCTCGCAGCTGATCCGCGCCTGTGCCGAGCGTACCGGCCTGCCCACGTTGAACCTGGGCCGCGCGCTGGCGCCGGAACTGTTCGAGCTCAACCGCCAGGGCGCCTGGAACGGCCATATCCCGGTCACCGCGGTGAACTCGGCGATCATGGTGCTGGCCGCGCTGCTGCAGGGCGTGGACCAGGTGGTGTTCTCCAACGAGCGTTCGGCCAGCTACGGCAGCCAGATTCCGGGCACCGGCGAAGTGAACCACCAGTGGTCCAAGGGCTGGGCGTTCGAGCAGGCGTTCGGTCGCCATGTGCAGGCGCACGTGGCGGCGGACCTGAAGTACTACTCGCTGCTGCGTCCGATGTCCGAGCTGGCGGTGGCCCGCCAGTTCGCCAAGACCGACTTCTACGACGCGCACTTCTCCAGCTGCAACCGCAACTTCCACATCCTCGGCGAGCGCCCGGTGAACCGCTGGTGCGGCGTCTGCCCGAAGTGCCATTTCGTGTTCCTGGCGCTGGCCCCGTTCATGCCGAAGACGCGCCTGGTGCGCATCTTCGGCCGCAACCTGCTGGACGATGCCGAGCAGGCCGGCGGTTTCGACGCGCTGCTGGAATTCCAGGACCACAAGCCGTTCGAGTGCGTGGGCGAAGGCCGCGAATCGCGTGCGGCGATGGCGACCCTGGCGCAGCGCCCGGAGTGGAAGGAAGACGTGCTGGTGAAGCGCTTCTGCAATGAGATCCAGCCGCAGCTGGATGCCGCCGAACTGGAACTGGCACCGCTGCTGCAGCTGCAGGGCGAGCACCGCGTTCCGGCTGCGCTGTGGGAACGGGTGCGTGAAGATTTCGACGCTTGAAGGAAAGCGCGTTGCGCTGTGGGGCTGGGGCCGTGAGGGCCGTGCGGCATTTGCGGTGCTGCGTGAGCGCCTGCCGGCACTGCCGCTGAGCCTGTTCTGCCCGGCGGCCGAAGTGGAGGCCGCGCGTGCGGAAACACAGGGCGTGCTGGACGTGCGTGGCGAGCCTTCTGCTGAAGCGCTGGCCGCGTTCGACGTGGTGATCAAGTCGCCCGGCATCAGCCCCTACCAGCCGGTCGCGCTGGCGGCGGCGGGGCAGGGCACCACCTTCATCGGTGGCACCGCGCTGTGGTTTGCCGAACATGCAGGTGCCGATGGCATCGTGCACGACACCGTGTGCGTGACCGGTACCAAGGGCAAGAGCACCACCACCGCGCTGGTCGCACATCTGCTGCGTGCCGCCGGCCACCGTACCGGCCTGGTCGGCAACATCGGACTGCCGCTGCTGGAAGTGCTGGACCCGCAGCCCGCCCCCGAATACTGGGCGGTGGAACTGTCCAGTTACCAGACCGGCGAGGTGGCGCGCAGTGGCGCCCATCCGCAGGTGGCGGTGGTGCTGAACCTGTTCCCGGAGCACCTGGACTGGCACGGCAGCGAGCAGCGTTACATCGAGGACAAGCTGCGGCTGGTGACCGAAGCTGCGCCGCGCATCGCCGTGCTCAACGCCGCCGATCCGCATCTGGCCGCACTGTCGCTGCCCGACAGCGAGGTGGTCTGGTTCAACCAGCCGCAGGGCTGGCATATGCGCGGTGACATCGTGCATCGCGGCGAGCAGGCCGTGTTCGATACCCGCGACACGCCGCTGCCGGGCCGCCACAACCGCGGCAATCTGTGCGCGGTGCTGGCCGCGCTGGAAGCGCTGGGACTGGATGCGGTGGCGTTGGCGCCGGCGGTGCAGGACTTCCGTCCGTTGCCGAACCGCCTGCAGCGCATCGGCGTGGCCGATGGCCTGACCTACGTGAACGATTCGATCAGCACCACGCCGCATGCCAGCCTGGCCGCGCTGGAGTGTTTCGCCGGCCAGCGCATCGCGCTGCTGGTGGGCGGCCATGATCGTGGCCTGGACTGGACCGATTTCATGCAGCACATGGCGCACGACCTGCCGCCGGTGGAGATCGTGACCATGGGCAGCAACGGCCCGCGCATCCACGCCATGCTGCAGCCGCTGGCCGATGCTGGTCGCTTCGGCCTGCATGCCGCCGGCGATCTGCCGGAGGCAATCGCTTTGGCGCGTTCTGCGCTGGGTTCTGAGGGCGGGGTGGTATTGCTGTCGCCTGGCGCACCGAGTTTCGGCGCCTACCGCGATTACGTAGCGCGTGGCCGCCACTTCGCCGAACTGGCCGGATTCGACCCGGACAGCATCAGCGCGATTCCGGGGTTGGGCATCGCCTGATCCGCCGGATCGGGGTCGGATCCCTTTCCGCAGGAAAGGGCTCTGACCCCAGCGGGATCCTGTACACCCATCCACGCAAGGCGTGGATCTACTGTAGCGCCGTGCCCATGCTCGGCTGGGTTCAATCCTCGTCCTGGTCGATGAACGCGTAATCGCGATCAATCATCTGCTGCAGGTACGCATCGAAGCTGGGCGCGATCACCGCATAGCTGTCCGGATCGTGCAGGTAGCGCACCACCTGGCCGACCGTGCCACCCGGTGCCGGATCAAAATCCAGGTACAGCATCGAGGTGCCGCCGTTGTTCATGCAGTGCGAGAAGCACAGGCGGCGGTTCATCGGCAGATCGGCGTCGATGCCCTCACCCAGGATCTCCGGCTCGTCATCCAGCCACTCTTCGTAGATCGAACGGATGCTGTCGTCCCACTGCTGCTGGTCTTCGAAGATCTGCGCAACCGAACGCAGGTAGTAGGGATAGCCGCTGTCCTCCACGTCCGAGCCGAGCACCAGCACGCAGACCTCGCCGCCGGGGTACTCACGGAAGTGGGTGCCATCCACGCGGGACAACAGTTCCAGCAGGCTGTCTGGCACCTGAGGCCACTGCGCACGCAGGCGCTGCAGGTCTTCGCCGCTGGCGCCCTGCACGTGGGCCCACTGCGGGGCATCCTCGGCAGGCAGGCGGGGGATCAGGCCAGACAGAAAGCGATCAACAAGGTTCATGCAGAAAAAGGGGGACGGAGGGGATTAAGTCGTATCCAACCACACCTGCGTCACGTCGCCAATGCAGAATGCGACGCGGGAGGGGCGAATACGGCTTAATCCCCTCCGTCCCCTTTTTCTTGCGGAGCAGGCGCATGAATCGTTGGCGATGCGGTGTGGCGGTGATGCTGGGGCTGGCGGCGATGCCGGCATGGGCGGCGATGAAGACCCTGCCGGTGGAGTGGAAGCATCAGGGCACGACCTTCAGTGGTGTGCTGGTCTACGACGATGGCGGGCATGACAAACGCCCGGGACTGGTGATGGTGCCGAACTGGAAGGGCGTGAACGAATCGGCGGTCGAGAAGGCCAAGCAGCTGGCCGGCGATGACTACGTGGTGCTGGTGGCCGATGTCTACGGCAAGGGCGTGCGGCCGAAGACCGATGCCGAGGCCGGCCCGATCGCCAGCAAGCTGCGCAACGACCGGCCGCTGCTGCGCGCACGTGCGCTGGAGGCGGTGAACGTGCTCAAGGCGCAGGCCGGCAAGGTGCCACTCGATACCCGTCGGATCGGTGCGGTGGGCTTCTGTTTCGGTGGCACCACGGTGCTGGAACTGGCCCGTGCCGGCGCGCCGCTGGCCGGTGTGGTCAGCCTGCACGGCGGGCTGGGCTCGCCGCTGCCGGCGCAGGCCGGTGGCACGCACCCGTCGGTGCTGGTGCTCAATGGCGCCGACGACACCAGCGTGACCGCCGAGGACATCGCCGGTTTCCAGAAGGAAATGAACGCGGCCAAGGTCGACTGGGAATTCACCAACTACAGCGGCGCGGTGCACTGCTTCGCCGAGCGCGATGCCAACAGTCCGCCAGGCTGCCAGTACAACGAACGGGCAGCCAAGCGCGCCTGGAAAGCGCTGGATGAGTTCTTCGAGGAGCGTTTCGAGAAACGTTGATCCGTGCAGCGGTAGTGCCGGCCGCTGGCCGGCAACCTCATGATGCTGCGGATGTCATCGGGAATGCCGGCCAGCGGCCGGCACTACCGAAGGCGGTCAATGCGAACGCTGCACCGCGTAGCGGGCCAGGCCGCGCAGGGCGGCGACGGCGTCGTTGTCGGCCAGACCATCGAGCGCACGTTCGGCGGCTTCGGCGTATTCCTCGGCGCGACGGCGGCTGTACTCGAGGCCGCCGGTGGCACGGATCGCGGCCAGCACTTCCGGCATCGCCGAGGCATCACCGTCCTGCACGATGGTGCGCAGGCGCTCGCGGGTGGCGGCGTCCGAATGGGCCATGGCGTGGATCAGCGGCAGCGTGGCCTTGCCCTCGGCGAGGTCGTCACCCAGGTTCTTGCCCAGCTCCTCGGCATTGGCCGAGTAGTCCAGCACGTCGTCGGCGATCTGGAACGCGTAGCCCAGGTGCATGCCGTAGTCGAACAGGGCCTGCTGGGTGGCTTCGTCCACACCGCTGGCCAGCGCGCCGAGGCGGGTGCCGGCAGCGAACAGCACCGCGGTCTTGCGTTCGATCACGCGCAGGTAGGCGGCTTCGTCGGTATCGGGGTTGTGCACGTGCAGCAGCTGCAGCACTTCACCCTCGGCGATGCGGTTGGTGGCATCGGCCAGGATCTGCATCACCGACATGCGTTCCAGCTCGACCATCAGCTGGAAGCTGCGCGAGTACAGGAAGTCGCCGACCAGCACGCTGGGCGCGTTGCCCCACAGCGCATTGGCGGTGCTGCGGCCACGGCGCAGGCTGGATTCGTCCACCACGTCGTCGTGCAGCAGGGTGGAGGTGTGGATGAATTCGATGATCGCCGCCAGCTGGTGGTGATCCGGGCCGGCGTGGCCGACCGCGTGGCCGGCCAGCATCACCAGCATCGGGCGCAGGCGTTTGCCGCCGGCGGAAATGATGTGGTCGGCGATCTGGTTGATCAGCACGACGTCCGAGGACAGCCGGCGCCGGATCAGGGCGTCGACGGCGGCCATGTCGGCCGCGGCAAGCGACTGGATCTGGGGCAGGCCCAGGGCGGGACGGGTGTCTTCGGTGATGGTCATGCGATCAGGCTTTCAGGCTCATCGCTGATTATAGGCGTTGCCTGTGAATTCGGGCGCAAACCGGGCTGGCCGACGTCCCCGGCCCGGCCACGGCTGCCGCCTGCGTGAATACGTATGCAGGTTGCGCCATGCCCGGGAGGGCGCCGCTAAGCTTGCCGGAACAGGATTTAGGCCCGCTTCCGGCGGGCCCTGCATGCCCGGAGGGGGGCTGTCGATGTCGCACTATCCATGGTGGCGCGGAGCCGTCATCTACCAGATCTACCCGCGCAGCTACCTCGACGCCAACGGCGATGGCGTGGGCGACCTGCCAGGCATCATCCAGCGCTTGGACCACATTGCCGCGCTGGGCGTGGATGCGATCTGGATTTCGCCGTTCTTCAAGTCGCCGATGGCCGACTTCGGCTACGACATCGCCGACTACCGCGACGTCGACCCGCTGTTTGGCAGCCTGGACGACTTCGACCGCCTGCTGGCCAAGGCCCACGGCCTGGGCCTGAAGGTGATGATCGACCAGGTACTGAGCCACACCTCGATCGAGCACGCCTGGTTCCGCGAGAGCCGTCAGGATCGTAGCAACCCGAAGGCGGACTGGTACGTCTGGGCCGACCCGCGCGAGGACGGCACGCCGCCCAACAACTGGCTGTCGCTGTTCGGCGGCTGCGCCTGGCAGTGGGAGCCGCGCCGCGAGCAGTACTACCTGCACAACTTCCTGGTCGACCAGCCGGACCTGAACTTCCATCACCCGGACGTGCAGCAGGCGACCCTGGACAACGTGCGCTTCTGGCTGGACCGCGGCGTGGATGGCTTCCGCCTGGATGCGATCAACTTCTGCTTCCATGACGCGCAGCTGCGCGACAACCCGGCCAAGCCGGCGGAGAAGCGCTTCGGTCGCGGCTTCAGCCCGGACAACCCGTACGCCTACCAGTACCACTATTACAACAACACCCAGCCGGAGAACCTGCCGTTCCTGGAGCGGCTGCGCGCGCTGCTGGACGAGTACCCGGGGGCGGTCAGCCTGGGCGAGATCTCCTCGGAGGACTCGCTGGCGACCACGGCTGAGTACACCCGCGATGGCCGCCTGCACATGGGCTACAGCTTCGAACTGCTGGTGGACGACTACAGCGCGGCCTATATCCGCGACACGGTCTCGCGGCTGGAAGCGGCAATGACCGAAGGCTGGCCGTGCTGGGCGGTTTCGAATCACGACGTGGAACGGGCGGTCAGCCGCTGGGGGGGGCGCCCGGCCGATCCGCGGCTGGCGCGGATGCTGGTGGCGATGCTGTGCTCGCTGCGCGGCTCGGTCTGCCTGTACCAGGGCGAGGAACTGGGCCTGGCCGAGGCCGAGGTGCCGTTCGAGGCCCTGCAGGACCCCTATGGCATCACCTTCTGGCCCAACTTCAAGGGCCGCGATGGCTGCCGGACCCCACTGCCGTGGACCGACGCGCCGCTGGCCGGTTTCACCGCCGGCCAGCCGTGGCTGCCGATCCCACCCGAGCACCGCGCCGCGGCCGTGGCGGTGCAGGAGCGCGACCCGGACTCGGTCCTGGCTGCGTTCCGCGGGTTCCTGGCCTGGCGGCATAGCCAGCCGGCACTCCTGCATGGCAGCATCCGATTCATCGAAAGCGCCGAGCCAGTGCTGCTGTTCGAGCGTATGCTTGCAGATGAAACCCTCCTGCTGGCCTTCAACCTGTCGGCCGAAGCAGTGAGCCATCCGCTGCCGCCGGGCAACTGGCAGCAGGTGGCGGTGCCGGGCCCGGATGCGGGCACGGTGCAGGGCAATGAACTCCAGCTGCCGCCGCGCGCGGTGTATTGCGCCCGACGCAGCTGACCGTTTTCTCCGGTGGCGGTACTTGCGGGGACGGGGCCGAAGCGCCCCGTCCCTTTTTTGTGGGTGGGATTGTGGTGAAGGGCATCCACGCATGGCGTGGATCTACCCAGCGACACCCCAACCAGTAGATCCACGCCAGGCGTGGATGGGCCTTGCCGACCGACGGCCGGCATTCGCGCAAAAGAAAACCCGCTGCCTGCGCAGCGGGTTTCCGGTCCTGCTCCCCTTGTGTTGCCGGCCAGCGGCCGGCACTACCCGGTCGTGGTCAGAACTTGTAGTTCACGCCCAGCATGTAGGTGCGGCCCCACTCGATGTATTCCAGCGGGCGGTCCTTGCTGCCGGCGTAGGTGCGGTACGGCTCGTTGGTCAGGTTGCTGCCCTGCAGCAGCAGGGTCAGCCCGCGCAGGCTGCTGCTGTCGCTGAAGGTGTAGCTGACCTGTGCATCGGTCACGTTCTCGCCCACCACGTAACGCAGCGTGCGGTTGCCGTTGAAGTTGCCGATCTCACCGATGAAGTCCGAGCGGCGGCGCTGGCTCACGCGTGCTTCAAAGCCACTGCGCTCGTAGTAGGCGGTGAAGTTGTACACGCGCTTGGACAGGCCCGGCAGGCTGATCGGGTCGGTGCCCACACTGGAGGCACTCTCCGGATCCAGGATGGTGATGTCGCTC
>NZ_JAOCFV010000037.1:0-45255 GCF_029842145.1 Stenotrophomonas sp. GD03794 | reverse complement strand
ATTGATCGACGCATGGCGTGGATCTACCGCAGATCGCGGAGATCTGTCGAAGGCGGGGTGGGTCCGGTTGCGGGGGCGTGAGCCGCATGGATGCGGCGACCGAGCCTACATGGACGTATTTACGGCGTCCCCCGCAACCGGACCCACCCCGCCATCCCACGGACAGCCGGCTTTTGCTGTTGTTTCGGCTCCGGCTTCGGCTTCGGCTTCGGCTTCGGCAGGTGCAGGGCGCAGCCCTGCCGAACACCCCCTCTCATGCTGCGCCGCAGAATGCATTCGGCTGAACCTGCATGCTCTACTTGAATCGATCTAAATTCGCGGTCTGGTGGGTCGGGCGTCATTCCAGGGGGAGCTCTGTGCCAGTCGAGGCGGGGCTCAGCGGAACGGTGCCGGATGGCCCCGGCCGCCTGCCTCCGCGTCATCGACTACAGGAACCCGACATGCGTCCAGTGCCGTCCGCTCCCGCCGTCCCAGTGTCCTCGCGCCCGCTGCTGCGCCTGGCCTGCCTGCTCGCACTGTCGTCAGTGCCGGTGCTGCTGCAGGCCGCGCCGGCTGCGCTGGAGCGCGAGGTCAACACCTTCATCGGCAGCAAGGACGACGGCAATACGTTCCCGGGCGCGTCGGCACCGTTCGGCCTGATCCAGGTCAGCCCGATCGGCAGCCACTATTCGGGCTGGCGCTACGACGACGAGAAGATCCGCGGCTTCGGCCACTCGTTCATCTCCGGCGCCGGCTGCTGGGAACAGGGTGGCCAGGTGTCGGTGCTGCCGGTCACCGGGTCGATCGGTCCGGGCGGCGATTTCGACACCGGCAACGCCAAACAGTTCGACCACAAGGCCTACGCCGCGTCCTACACCCACGACGGCGAGGTTGGCCAGGCCGGCTACTACAAAGTGCGCCTGACCAGCTATGGCGGCATCGACGCCGAGACCACCGCGCGTACCCGTGCTGCGGCCGAGCGCTACACCTTCAGCCAGCGCAGTGGCGATGGCCACGTGCTGGTCAATGTCGGCCAGGCCAACGAACGCCACTCGGTGATCGGCAGCGTGGTTGATGTGGTCGGCGACCGCGTGGTGGAAGGCAAGCTGGTCACCAAGAGTTTCTGCGGCGGCCATCAGTACACCACCTGGTTCCGCATCGAGTTCGACCGCCCGTTCAAGGCGCATGGCACCTGGGGTGAGGGCGGTGGCCTGCCCGGCGCGCGCCACAGCATGGAAGGCGAGCAGAAGCCGAATGGTGCCTGGCTCAGCTTCGACCTGGCCAAGGGCCAGTCGGTGACGGCGGTCAGCGCGATCTCGCATGTGGATGCCGAAGGTGCGCGCACCAACCTGCGCGCTGACGGCATGCAGGGTGGGGCGCTGCTCGGTTTCGACCGCATGCGCGCGTTGTCGCAGCAGTCCTGGCGCGAGCAGCTGGGCCGGGTGCGCGTGCAGGGTGGCAGTGCTGATGACCGCACCGTGTTCTACAGCGCGGTTTACCACGCGCTGCTGCAGCCGATGACCGGCAACGATGCCGACGGCCGCTACCGCGGCTATGACGATGGTATCCATCGCGCCGATGGCTGGACGTATTACGAGTACTTCTCGCTGTGGGATACCTATCGTGCGCAGAACCAGTGGTTGGCACTGACCCGTCCGGACGTGGCACGCGACATCGGCCGCACCCTGCTGGCGATCGACGAACAGGGTGGCTGGCTGCCGCGCTGGGGTTATGCCAACTTCGAGACCAACATCATGACCGGTGATCCGGTCACGCCGTTCATGGTCGACCTGTGGCGCTTCGGTGCGCTCAAGGGCCGTGAATCGCAGGCGTGGGATGCGCTGCGCCGCAATGCGTTCGGCACGCCGCCGCTGAACTCGCGGATGGCCGGCCGTTCCGGCAACCCGACCTACCTGGACAAGGGCTATGTGGTCTACGACCGCGCGTTCCCGTCCAAGGGCATGGACGTCGATCCGCATCACGGCGGTTCGGCCACGCTGGAGTATGCGCTGGCCGACTGTGCGCTCTCGCAGATGGCCGATGGCCTGGGCCACGCCCAGGACGCGGCGACGCTGCGTGAGCGCGGCCGCAACTGGCGCAAGGTGTGGGACCCGCAGGTGCGCGACGCCGAAACCGGCTTCACCGGGTTCCCGCGCCCGCGTACCGAGGACGGCCAGTGGTACACGCCGGCCGATGGCCATTACAGCCCGCGCTCGCACCATGGTTTCCATGAGGGTACGGCGTGGCAGTACCAGTGGCTGGCGCAGCAGGACGTGCCGGGCCTGGTCGAAGCGATGGATGGCCGCGAACAGGCCGGCCGCCGCCTCGATGCGTTCTTCGCGATGGACGCGCTGCAGGCCGACCCGCTCAATGCCGCCCGCAAGGAGTGGGTGGTCGGGCCGTACAGCTACTACAACCAGTTCCGCTACAACCCGAACAACGAGCCGGACCTGCACTCGCCGTGGCTGTACACGCTGATCGGCCAGCCGTGGAAGACCGCCGCCGTGGTGCGTGCCGCGCAGCAGTTGTTCACCAATGCCCCGAATGGCGTGACCGGCAATGATGACCTCGGCACGATGTCGGCCTGGTACCTGTTCAGTGCCATCGGCGTGTATCCGGCGGTGCCGGGCAGCGGCCAGTTCCTGCTGCACACCCCGCGTTTCAGCAAGGTGGAAGTGGACGTGGGCAATGGCCGCACCCTGCGCATCGACGCGCCGGGTGCCGATGGCCGCCGCCTGCAGTACGTGCAGGGCGTGAAGGTCGATGGCCAGGTGCATGCGCCGGTGTGGCTGGACTGGAACCAGCTGCAGCAGGGCCCGCGCCTGCAGTTCGCGCTCGACGCGAAGGTGCCGGAGCAGGGTTGGGGTACGGCGGTGAAGGACCTGCCGGTGTCCTGGTGCGCGGCACCGGGCAGCCAGCTGCGCTGAGCCGGACTGTGCCGTTCGCGGTGACCCAGCGAACGGCACGGCACGACAGGGCCCTGATCCATTAGGCTTGAGCATCCAGCGGAGTCCGGGAAGACGATGAACGACAACGGCAGCAGTCCCAGCAAGCGCGCCGGCAAGGCGGTGACGGTGACCGACATCGCGCGTGCCATCGGCGTGTCACGGGCAACCGTGTCGCTGGTGCTGCGCGGCAGCCCGCTGGTCAACGTCGATACCCGCGCCAAGGTCGAGGCCGAGCTGCGTCGCCAGCGCTATGTCTACAACCGCGCGGCGGCCAACCTGCGCCGGCGGACCTCGTCGAGCATCGCGCTGGTGATCAACGATCTGTCCAACCCGTTCTTCGCCGAATTCGCGTCCGGCGTGGATGAGGCGCTGGGCGGACGCGGTTACGTGACCCTGCTCGGCAGTACCGGTGAATCGCCGGAGCGGCAGCAGGCGGTGCTTTCGACACTGATGGAACACACCCCGGCCGGCCTGATCCTGTCGCCGGCCGAGGGCAGCGATACCGCGCTGCTGCGGCAGGCGCTGGGCGCCAATGCCAACGTGCTGCTGTTCAACCGCGAACTGGAAGGGGCCGATTGGGACTTCCTGACCCTGGACAACCAGCACGGCGCCTATCTGGCCACGCGCCACCTGATTGAGCGCGGCCATCGCCAGATCGCCTTCTTCGGCGGCCACGCTGCATCGAGCTCGTGCCACCAGCGCCGTGCCGGTTTCCAGCAGGCGCTGGCCGAGGCCGGTCTGTCGCTGCCGCCGGGCTGGATGATCGAGTCGGCACCGAACCGCCTGGAGGCCGCAGCGCGCACCGATGAGCTGTTTGCCGATGGCCATCGGCCGAGTGCAGCGGTCTGCTACAACGACACCGTCGCGCTGGGCCTGATGCTGGGCTTGAATTCGCGTGGCATCCGCCCGGGTGGCGACTTCGCCGTTACCGGTTTCGATGATATTTCCGAGGCGTCGGTCGCGGTGCCGCCGCTGACCACGCTCACCGCTGACCCGCGCGAGCGGGGCCGGCAAGCTGCCGCGCTGCTGCTGCAACGACTGGACGAACCGGATGCGCCGCCACGGCGCACGGTCGCGCCGGTACAGCTGCGCATCCGCGAAAGCAGTGCCGCACGACCGAACTGATTCCTTCCATATACCCCTTCCACGCAACAACGACCTTCCGCGCATCGAGGCGCGTACCGCATGCCGATCTCCGCAACGCCCCGTCCATCGGGTACCTCCAGCAGCCAGGCGCCGGTCATGAATGTCCGTGCTGCTCTGGCGGTTGCCACCACCATATTCTTCATGTGGGGCTTCCTGACCAGCCTCAACGACGTGCTGATTCCGCACCTGAAGGCGGTGTTCGAACTGAATTACACCCGCGCGATGCTGGTGCAGTTCACCTTCTTCGGCGCGTACTTCCTGATGTCGGTGCCGGCCGGTCGGCTGGTGGCCCACCTGGGCTACAAGAAGGGCATCATCGCCGGCCTGCTGATCGCCGGCGTAGGCGCGCTGGGCTTCTGGCCGTCGGCCGCATTGCGCACCTATGAAGCGTTCCTTGGTTCGCTGTTCGTACTTGCTACCGGCATTACCGTGCTGCAGGTGGCAGCCAATCCCTACGTTGCGCTGCTGGGCCCGGAACAGACCGCATCGAGCCGTCTGACCCTGGCGCAGGCACTCAACTCGTTGGGTACCACGCTGGCGCCGCTGTTTGGTGGTTTCCTGATTCTGAGCACCGCAGTGAAGAGCGGCGACGAGATCAACGCGCTGCCCGTGGCCGAACAGATTGCCTACCGTACCGCCGAAGCGCAGTCGGTGCAGGGCCCGTACGTGGGCCTGGCCATCGCACTGGTGCTGCTGGCAGTGTTCGTCTACCTGTTCCGCCTGCCCAGCCTGACCGAGACCACCGAGCAGGCCGACAGCGGCCACCACACGCTGCTGGATGCACTCAAGCATCCGCACGTACTTTTCGGCGTGCTGGCTATTTTCTTCTACGTCGGTGCTGAGGTGTCCATCGGCAGCCTGATGGTGAACTACCTGGCACTGCCGGAGATCGGCGGCATGACTGAACAGCAGGCCACGCACTATGTGTCGGCCTACTGGGGCTGCGCCATGGTTGGTCGCTTTGCAGGTGCGTGGCTGCTGGCCAAGTACTCGCCGCGCGGCCTGCTGGCCGGATTCGCAGTGGCCAATGTGGTGCTGCTGGGCGTCACGCTGGCGTCGGGTGGCAAGGTCGCGCTGTACGGCATCGTCGCGACCGGTCTGTTCAATTCCATCATGTTCCCGACCATCTTCTCGCTGGCCATCGAACGCCTGGGCCCGCTGACCAACAAGGCGTCCAGCCTGTTGATCATGGCCATTGTCGGCGGCGCGATCATCCCGCTGCTGCAGGGCATGCTGGCCGACCGCATCGGTCTGCACCTCAGCTTCGTGCTGCCGGTGGTCTGCTACGTCTACATCATCTTCTACGGTCTGGTGGGTTCGCGCCCGCCGGCTTCCGCAACGCAGGGAGGCTGAGTCGGAAATGGGTGCCATTGTCTGCTTCGGCGAAATTTTGATCGATCTACTAGCGCAGCCGCCGGCCTCGGCCGACACGCCGCGCGCGTTCCTGCAGTACGCCGGCGGTGCGCCGGCGAACGTCGCCGTAGCGGCAGCGCGGCTGGGTGCGAAGACCCAGTTCGTCGGCATGCTGGGCCGGGACATGTTCGGTGACTTCCTCGCCGACAGCCTGGTCGAGCACGGCGTGGGCACGGATTACATCGTGCGCACCGACGCGGCCAAGACCGCGCTGGCCTTCGTCGCGCTGGATGCCAGCGGCGAGCGCAGTTTCAGTTTCTACCGCCCGCCGGCGGCCGATCTGCTGTTCCGTGACAGCGACTTCCAGGCTGCGTGCCTCGACAGTGCGCAGTGCTTCCACGTGTGCTCCAACAGCCTGACCGAGCCGGCCATCGCCGAGGCGACCTTTGCCGGCATGGATCGCGCCCGCGCGGCCGGTGCGGTGGTCAGCCTCGACCTCAATCTGCGTCCTGCCCTGTGGCCGGCGAACGAGGACCCGACGCCGCGCCTGTGGCAGGCGCTGGAGCGCGCCGATCTGGTCAAGCTGTCGCGCGAGGAACTGGACTACCTGGCCGCGCCGCTGGGTGCCGATGGCGAGGCGGCGGTGCTGCGGCGCCTGCTGGCCGCGCAGGCGCGCTGGGTGATCGTCACCGATGGCGCGGCCACACTGCATTGGTACACCCGCGACAACCACGGCACGGTCACCAGCTTCCGCGTGGCCACGGTCGATACCACGGCCGCCGGCGATGCCTTCGTCGGTGGCGTGCTGGTGGGCCTGCTGGAGCGGGGTGGGGCGGGTGCTGGTTTCGCCGCGTTCTGCCAGGACCCGGAGGCGATCACCGCCACGCTGCGCTTCGGCGCCGCCGTGGGTGCGCTGGCTGTTACCCGCAAGGGCGCGTTCGCCGCGATGCCCTCGCTCGATGAAGTGCAGCAGCTGCTGCAGGCCCAGGACATTACCGCATGAGCACCTCGCCCGATTTCCGTTCGCCCGCGTTCCTGCGCGCGCATATCGCCGACACGATGGCGTTCTACCATCCGCGCTGCATCGATCCGGACGGCGGCTTCTTCCATTACTTCCGCGATGACGGCAGCATCTACGATGCCAGCCACCGCCATCTGGTGAGCAGCACCCGTTTCGTCTTCAACTATGCGATGGCCTACCGCGAGTTCGGCAATGCCGAATACCGGGAGGCTGTCGAGCACGGCGTGCGTTACCTGCGCGAGGTGCACCGCAACCCGGCCACCGGCGGCTATGCCTGGACCCTGCGCGACGGCAAGGTCGAGGACGACATGAACCACTGCTACGGCGTGGCCTTCGTGCTGCTGGCCTACAGCTGCGCACTGAAGGCCGGCATCGAGCAGGCCCGCGACTGGATGGACGAGACCTGGCAGCTGCTGGAAGCACGCTTCTGGGATCCGCAGCATGGCCTGTATAAAGACGAAGCCGATGGCCAGTGGAACTTCACCGGCTACCGCGGCCAGAATGCCAACATGCACATGTGCGAAGCGATGCTGGCCGCGTTCGAGGCCAGTGGCGAGCAGCGCTATGTCGAGCGCGCGCTGCAGCTGGCCGACAACATGACCCGCCGCCAGGCCGCCAAGGCCGGTGGCCTAGTCTGGGAACATTACGATGTGAACTGGGAAATCGACTGGGACTACAACCTGGACGACCCCAAGCACCTGTTCCGCCCATGGGGCTTCCAGCCCGGCCACCAGACCGAGTGGGCCAAGCTGCTGCTGATCCTCGATCGCCATGTGCAGGCCGACTGGCTGGTGCCGACCGCGCAGCACCTGTTCGACGTGGCCGTGGCGCGCAGCTGGGACGACGCGCGAGGCGGCCTGTACTACGGCTTCGCACCGGAATCGCGCCGGCAGCCCGGCATGGACGGCGCCCCGATCGGCGGCGACAGCTTCGTCTGCGACGACGACAAGTATTTCTGGGTGCAGGCCGAAACGCTGGCCACCGCCGCACTGATGGCCAAGCGCACCGGCGACGACCGCTACTGGCAGTGGTACGAACGCATCTGGGCCTACTCGTGGGAGCACTTCGTCGACCACCAGTACGGTGCATGGTTCCGCATTCTCGATGCCGACAATCGCAAGTACAGCGACGAGAAGAGCCCGGCTGGCAAGGTGGATTACCACACCATGGGCGCGTGCTACGAAGTGTTGAACGTGGTGCGTTGAGGCGCGTGTCGCCGTACGCATGATGAGCCGGAATCGGTAGCGCCGGGCCTCGCCCGGCGGAAAAACAGGAGTATCACGTGCATCGCCTTTCCCTCGTTGTCCGTCTGCTCCTGCTGCTGATCGCAGCCTCCGCCTTCCCGGCAACTGCGGCTCCACTGCAGGCACAGTGGCAGTTCCGCATGCTGCCCGGTGACGCGCAGGGTGCTGCGCATCCGGGTCTTCAGCAATGGCGTGCGGCGAAGGCGCCGGGTAGCGTGCACACCGACCTGCTCGCTCACGGATTGATCCGTGATCCCTATGTCGGTGCACCCGAGGCCGAGCTGCAGTGGATCGGCCTGGCTGACTGGGAATACCGTGCCCGTTTCGACGTGGACGCCACGACGCTGGCCAAGCCGAATGCCGAGCTGCGCTTTGACGGGCTGGATACCTACGCCGAGGTCAGCCTCAACGGCAAGCCGCTGCTGCGCGCGGACAACGCGCACCGCACGTGGCGTGCACGTGTGGACGGGCGCCTGCGCGCGAGCGGCAATGAACTGCAGATCGTGTTCCGCTCACCGATCCGGACCCTGCTGCCGGGCGTGCAGGCGATGCCGCACAAGATCGCCGGCAATTACCCGTCGCCCTATGGCGATGAACCGAAGGACGCGATGGTCGGCAATTTCGCGCGCAAGCCGGCCTACCACTTCGGCTGGGACTGGGGCCCGCGCTATGTCACCGCCGGGGTCTGGCGCGGGGTCGACCTGCAGGCCTGGGACGCGCACCGCCTGGCCGATCTTGCCGTGCGTACCGATGCATTGAGCGCGGAGCAGGCGAAGCTGGCGGTGTTGCTGCAGGTGGAGCAGGGCAGCGCTGCCGGTTCTGCGATGGTCACTGTGGATGTGCAGGATCCGGAAGGCCGCAACGTGACCCAGGTGCAACGCACGGTGTTGCTGAAGCCAGGCCAGAATACGGTTGAGCTGCCGGTTGAGCTGGCCACGCCGCGGCGCTGGTGGCCGGTGGGCCATGGTGCTCAGGATCGCTATACCGTGCAGGCTCGCCTGGATGGTGGCGCCGATGCAACGCTGGTGCGCGAGCAGCGCATCGGCCTGCGCACGGTTGAGCTGCGCCGCGAGGAGGACGGCAAGGGCGGGCAGGGCTTCGCCTTCGTCATCAACGGCGTGCCGATCTTCGCCAAGGGCGCCAACGTCATTCCGTTCGACGCCTTCCCCGCACGCGTCGATGCCGCACGCCTGCGCCAGGTGCTGACCGCCGCGCGCGATGCCAACATGAACATGCTGCGCAACTGGGGCGGTGGCTACTACGAGGACGATGCGTTCTTCGACATTGCCGATGAGCTGGGCCTGCTGGTCTGGCAGGACTTCATGTTCGGTGGTGGCATGCAGCCGGGCTACGATCCGGCCTTCCGTGCCAGCGTGGTGGCCGAGGCGCGCGACAACGTGCGCCGGCTGCGCCATCACCCCAGCATCGTGCTGTGGTGTGGCAACAACGAGGAAGAAACCGCCTGGAAGGACTGGGGCCACGGCCGCGACCTGAAGGCGGCCGACCCGGCGTTTGCAGCGAAGGTGTGGCAGGGCTATGTCGACCTGTTCGGCAACGATCTGCGCCAGGTGGTGGGTGAGGAGGGGTTGGGCGTGCCGTACTGGTCCAGCTCGCCGAGCAATGATCTGGACGAGAAGGCCAACGATTCCGCCCGTGGCGACAAGCACTACTGGCAGGTCTGGGGCAATCCGGCACTGCCGGTGCAGGCCTACCTGCGCGAGACCCCACGCTTCATGTCCGAGTACGGGCTGCAGGCGTGGCCGTCGGTGGCGACGGTGGACCAGATCGCCACCCGCGCCGAGCAGCGCATCGACAGCCCGGTGATCCGCGCGCACCAGAAGTTCATGGCCGGCGAGGGCAACAGCCGCCTGCTGCACTACATCGAACTGGGCTACGGCACGCCGAAGGACTTCGAGGACTTCGTCTACCTCAGCCAGGTGATGCAGGCCGATGGCATCGCACTGGCGGCGCTGCATCATCGCGCCTCGCGGCCGTACACGATGGGCTCGCTGTACTGGCAGCTCAACGACGTCTGGCCAGGTGCTTCATGGTCCAGCGTGGACTACTTCGGTCGCTGGAAGGCGCTGCACTTCGCCGCGCGGCGTTTCTTCGCGCCGGTGGCGGTGGCGGCGTTGCGCGACGAGGGCAGTACGCGGGTGCGCCTGATCAACGACGGTGCCGCGCTGGATGCACGCTGGCGGTTGCGGGTGATGGATGTAGACGGCAAGGTGCTGCGTCGTCGCGAGAACGCGGTGACGTTGACGGCGGCGGGTGTCACCTCGATCGGTGATTTCCGCGATGCCGAACTCCTGGCCGGTGCCGATCCGAAGCGCACGGTGGCAGTGTTCGAGCTGCTGCAGGACAAGTCGGTGATCGCGCGGCAGGTGGTCGGATTCGTCGAAGCCAAGGATCAGATCCTGCCGCGGCAGAAGCTCAAGGCCAGCCTGTCCATTGAAGGCGACCACTACCGTCTGCGATTGGAAAGCGCGGCCTGCGTGCGTTCGGCGTGGATCGACTTCGGTGCATTGGACGTGCAGGTGGAAGACAATCTGCTGGATCTGCTGCCGGGTGAAACCCGCGACATCGCAGTGCGTGGCCCAGTGGATCTGGCCGCCCTGCGCGAAGCACTGAAGGTGAAGACCCTCAACGATCGTTGAGGGCAGGTGAACCATGCCCTGGTAGGTGTCAACCTTGGTTGACACATCGGTCGTATGCCAACCAAGGTTGGCGTCTACCAAGAGCGGTACCCGGTAGCCGATGCCGCAGAGCCCATCGGCAGGCGGCGTTTACAACTGGATCTGCTGGAAATTCTCGACCCGTTCGTGGCCGTTGGCGGCCTGGCCGGTGCGCGGCAGCGGGTAGTCATCCAGTCGATCAATCAGCCGGGTCTGCAGGCCGGCTTCGCGGGCAGCATCCAGTTCTTCCACCACATCCGACAGGAACAGGATCTCGCCGGCCGGCACGCCAATGGCCTGCACGATGCGGCGGTAGCTGTCGGCCTCACGCTTGCCGCCAATCTCGGTGTCGAACCAGCCCGACACCAGCGGGCTGAGGTCACCAGCATCGCTGAAGCCGAAGAACAGCTTCTGCGCCGGCACCGAGCCGGAGGAGTACACGTACAGCGGCAGGCCGGAGGCGTGCCAGCCCTTCAGCACCGGCGCCACTTCCGGGTAGAAGTGCGCGGTGTAGTCGCCGCGGCGGTAGCCTTCGTCCCAGATCAGGCCCTGCAGCGCCTTCAGCGCGGTGTGCTTGCGGTCCTGGTCGATCCAGCCCTGCAGCGTCTCGGCCACCAGGCTGTCCTGGCAGGCGCCGCCGATCTCGGTGGCCACCGCATCCAGCCAACGGCGGACTTCCGGCTGCTGGCCGTGCTCGGCGACGAACGCGGGCAGCGCCTTGCGGGCATAGGGGAACAGCACGTTCTTGACGAACGAGATGCTGCTGGTGGTGCCTTCGATATCGGTCAGGATGACGCGGGGCTGCATGGATCAGGATGCCTGGGTAGGTACGTAACGGGGGAATTTCTGCGCGATGTCGGTGCCGGTGAAGTGCCCGACCCAGCCGTCCGGCTCGGTGAAGAAGCGGATCGCCACGAAGCTGGGCTCATCGCCCATGTCGAACCAGTGGGTGGTGCCGTCGGGCACGGCGATCAGGTCGTCCTTCACGCACTCGATCTCATAGACCTTGTCACCCACGTGCAGGGTGAACAGGCCGGAGCCTGCCACGAAGAAGCGCACCTCGTCTTCCTTGTGGAAGTGTTCGTCGAGGAACTTCCTGCGCAGCTCGGCGCGGTTCGGGTTGTCCGGGGCGATCGAGGCCACGTCCACGCTCTTGAAGCCGCGCTCGGCAACCAGGCGGTCGATGTCGGCGCGGTAAGCGGCGAACACTTCATCCTGGCTGGCGCCCGGTGCGACCGGTGCGGTGGCCTGCCAGCGCTCGAAGGTGACGCCGATCTTCTGCAGCTCGGCAGCGATGATCGCGCCGTCCTGGGTGTCCAGAAGCGGCGATTCGGGGCGGGTGTCGTCGTAGATGCGCAGTCGGCTCATGGCGGCAGCTTGAACGTCTCGGGGGAAGACAGGGTAGCAGGGTGGGGGCAGGGCGCAGATTCCGGATCGGCATCTACACCTGCATGCGGGTTCAGCCGCGCAGCTTGCGCAGCTCCAGCTCGCAATGCAGCAGGAACTCGAAGGCTTCCATGTGCCGGCGCGCTTCGGCCATGTCGCGGCCCCAGGCATACAGGCCGTGGCCGTCGATCAGGTAGCCCCACAGGTTCTGACGGTCGAGCAGGTCATCGACCTGTTTCGAAAGCACGTTCATGTCCTGGGTGTTGGCGAACACCGGCACGTCGATGGCCATCTCGTGGGTGCTGTTGCCGGCGAAGGCTTTCAGCAGCTCGTAGCCTTCCAGGCGGATGTGGCCCTGCGGCGCGTACAGGCGCGAGGCAATGGTCTGCACCGGCGAGTGGGTGTGCAGCACGCAGCCGATTTCCGGGAAGCGGCGGTACAGCTGGGTGTGCAGTAGGGTTTCGGCGGACGGGCGCAGCGGGCGGCCGACGGCCAGGCCGTCGAAGTCCACCACCATGATGTCGTCCTCGATCAGGCGGCCCTTGTCCTTGCCGGAGACGGTGATCGCGGCGTGGCGGTCGTCCAGGCGGTGGGAGAAGTTGCTGCTGGTGGCCGGGGTCCAGCCGGCATGGGCCAGTTCGCGGACGTTGTCGATCAGCAGCTGGGCCAGTTCGCTCAGGCGCGCGGTGTCGTAGGGGAAGGTGGGGGCGTTCATGCGGCCGATTTTACTGGATTCGGCCAACGGCTGAGCCCCTCGTGGCTGGGAGGTGGTTGGTTGGTCACGGAAAGCGGTTCATGGGGGTGGCGGGGCGGGTGGGCCGTGCAGGGGACGCTGCAAGTCCCCCTCCGGGGCCCGGCCCAGCCGCTGGCGGCTGGGCGTTCGGTCACTCGCGAAGCAGTGCTTCGCAGGCAAAGCGCCCTCACCCCTGTAAGCTCGATGGCGCCATCCATGGCGCCAACGCCCTGCACGGCCCACCCGCCCCGCCTCTGACAGGTTCCGGCGTGCGGCCAGCCACGGAGTGAAGAAGGAAAAGCGAAAAGCGGGTCGCTTCGCTGTGCTTGCTCGGAGCGGAGCATGGCTCCGCTCTACAGAAACATTCATTCCGGAACATTCGTTCATGAGAACGTTTCATCCACGCATGGCGTGGATCTACTGGACGTGCCAGGAGACTGTCGGAGGTGGGGCGGGTTGGGTGCGCGGGGGTGTCCGCGGCATGGGCCCGAGGCATGCCTCGGGCGGGTTGGGCAGGAGGCCCAACCCCGGTCTTGCCGTGTGCGCAGGACAGCGCACGCGAGCAAGCCGCGGCCAAGCCCCCAGGGACGGGTTCACGGCGTCCCCCGCGCACCCAACCCGTCCCGCCAAACCCTCAGCCCAGCTGTTGCCGTTGCCGTTGCTCCGGCTTCAAAGGCGGGTGCAGGGCCGCAGGCCCTGCAATGCAAGAACCTCACTTACCCCGCAGGCGGCTGTGCTTGAAGCCATAGCAGAAATAGATCACGAAACCGACGAACGTCCACACCCCCATCAGCATCCAGTTGTGCATCGTCATTGCCGACAGCAGAGCAAGGCAACTCAGCACGCCCAGGCTGCAGATCAGCCACGCCATCGGCATGCGGAACGGACGCGGCAGGTCCGGCTGGGTGCGGCGCAGGATCAGCACGCCCGCGCACACTGCCGCAAACGCGATCAGCGTGCCCATCGAGGTCAGCTCGCCGAGGATATCCAGAGGGAACAGCGCCGCCAGCAGCGCGATGCCGATGCCGGTGATCACCGTGTTGATATGCGGGGTGCGGTACTTCGGGTGGATCTTGGTGAACACTGGCGGCAGCAGGCCGTCGCGGCCCATGATCATGAAGATGCGCGGCTGGCCGATGATCATCACCAGCACCACCGAAGACAGGCCGACCAGCGCGCCGACCTCGACCACCCAGCGCAGCCAGCCCAACTGCGGATGCGCGGCCACCGCGGTCACCACCGGCTCGTCGGTGCCCAACAGCTGGTAAGGCACCAGGCCGGTCATCACCGCGGCCATGGCGATGTACAGCACGGTGCAGATCACCAGCGACAGCATCATGCCGAACGGCATGTCGCGCTGCGGGTTCTTCGACTCCTGCGCTGCCACCGACACCGCCTCGAAGCCGATGTAGGCGAAGAACACCATCGCCGCGCCACGCAGCACGCCTTCCATGCCGTACTTGCCCGGGCCTTCATTGGCGGGAATGAACGGTGTCCAGTTGCTGGTGTCCACGTACTTCCAGCCGACCACGATGACCAGCAGGATCAGGCCGGTCTTCAGCACGACCATCGCCATGTTCATCGCCGAGGACTTGCTGATACCGACGTAGCACAGCCAGGTCAGCAGCAGTACCAGCGCGGCGGCCGGCAGGTTGGCGATCGCGCCGGTGGGGCGCAGCTGTGCATCGAGTGGGGCACTGACCAGCGCCGCCGGTAGATGGATGTCGAACTGGCTGAGCAGGCTGAGGAAATAGCCGGTCCAGCTGACCGCGACCGCCGAGGCGGAGACGCCGTATTCCAGCACCAGCATCCAGCCGATGAACCAGGCCGAAAGCTCGCCGAAGGTGGCGTAGGTGTAGGTGTAGGCGCTGCCGGAGACCGGCACCATCGAGGCGAACTCGGCGTAGGCCAGCGCGCAGAAGGCGCAGCAGATGGCGGCCAGCACGAACGACAGCATGATCGCCGGGCCGGCGTGGTTGGCGGCGGCCTGGCCGGTGATGACGAAGATGCCGCCGCCGATCACCGCGCCGATGCCGAGGGCGGTCAGGCCCCAGGGGCCGAGGTGGCGGCGCAGGCTCAGGCCGTTGGCGTCTTCATGGGCGGCATGCGGGTGCTTGGTGGCCCACAGTTGCTTGAACATGTGTGGTGGTCTTGTCGAAGCGCGCCACGGGCGGCGCGCGGGGAAAACGGACGGGCCGGCGCGAGGCCGGCCCGTAGGCGGATCAGGGCGACTTGGCCAGCTTGCTGTTGCGGATGCCGTAGCCCAGGTAGATCAGGAGGCCGAGCAGCGTCCAGCCAACGAACAGGTGCCAGTGCACCACGAACGCCTGCCAGAACAGGAACAGGCAGGTGGCTGCGCCGAGCGGGCAGATGATCCACACCGCCGGCACGCGGAACGGGCGGTGGATCTCCGGCTTGGTATAGCGCAGCACCAGCACGCCGATGCAGACCGTGGCGAAGGCCAGCAAGGTGCCCATCGAGACCAGTTCGCCCAGCACGTTCAGCGGCACCAGGCCGGCCAGTGCGGCGGCGATCACGCCGACCACGATGGTGGCGACGTACGGGGTGCGGAAGCGGGCGTGGACCCTGCCGAAGAATTTCGGCAGCAGGCCGTCGCGGGAGATGGTGTAGGCGATGCGGGTCTGGCCCATCATCATCACCAGCACCACCGAGGACAGGCCGGCGATGGCGCCGATCTCGACCAGGGTCTTCAGCCACGACAGGGTCGGGTAGGGTTCCAGCGCGGTGGCCACCGGCTTGTCGGTGCCCAGCAGGTGGTACGGCATCATGCCGGTCAGCACCGCACAGACGATGATGTAGACGATGGTGCACACCGCCAGCGAGCCAAGCAGGCCGATCGGCATGTTGCGCTGCGGGTCCTTGGTTTCGCCGGCGGCGGTGGAGACCGCATCGAAGCCGATGTAGGCGAAGAACACGATGGTGGCCGCACGGAACACGCCGCTCCAGCCGAACTCACCCGGCACACCGGTGTTTTCCGGGATGAACGGCTGCCAGTTGGCCGGGTCGATGTGGGCCGCGCCGATGCCGATGAACAGGCAGATGACGGTGACCTTGATCGCCACGATGATCGCGTTGACGAAGGCCGACTGGGTCACGCCCACGTACAGCAGGCCGGACACCGCCGCCACGATCAGCACTGCCGGCAGGTTGAACAGCTTGCCCGAGGCGATGAACTCGCTGCCGGTCCAGGCAATCGGGGCCGCGCTCAGGGCATCCGGGAACGGCATGTGCAGGGTGGTGGTGATGAAGCTGATCAGGTACGCCGACCAGCCCACCGCGACCGAAGCCGAGGCGAACAGGTATTCCAGCACCAGGCACCAGCCGATGAACCAGGCCATGCCCTCGCCGAGGGTGGCGTAGGAGTAGGAGTAGGCGCTGCCGGAGACCGGCATCATCGCCGCGAACTCGGCGTAGCACAGGCCCGCCAGGGCGCAGGCGAAGCCGGCGATCACGAACGACAGCATCACCGCCGGGCCGGCGTGGTTGGCCGCGGCCTGGCCGGTCAGCACGAAGATACCAGCGCCGATCACCGCACCCACGCCAAGCAGGATGAGGTGTTTAGCCGTGAGGGTCCGTTTCAACGTGGCTTCGCCGTCCAGGCTGCCTTCGATGGGTTCGCCAGCATCGACGTGCCCGGCCGGTTCAACCGGCTTGACCCTCAACAGAGCTTTCAGCATGCAGTACTTCCTAGTGATCGGATTGGGTGGGCCGCCGATACGTTGCCGGCAACCCTGGAATGGTGAAGGCCGCGCGAACGGCCCGCTGTACCTTAGCCAAAGCTGAAGCCAACGCACAAGCGCAATCGCAACAATGAACGGCGATAATGAGCAGTATTTTTCCAAACGCCGCCCATTCATGAGCCAGACCGCCGAAACCCTTGCCGTGCTTGACGATCGCCTGCGTGGCCTGCTGCGGGACTATGCCCGCCGCGAGCCTGCCCACGACGCACTGGCTGCCGAATTCGGCACATTGTTGGATGATCCGGATGATCCGGAAGATCCGTTCCGCCGCGAGCGCCTGGCCGGCCACTTCACCGCCAGCTGCTGGCTGGTCAGTGCCGATGGTCAGCGCCTGCTGCTGACCCATCACCGCAAGCTGCAGCGCTGGCTGCAGCTGGGCGGTCACGCCGACGGCGACCGCGACCTGGCCCAGGTGGCACTGAAGGAAGCCGAGGAGGAATCGGGACTGAGCGGCCTGGTGTTGGAAGACCCGGCCATCTTCGATCTGGACAAGCACTGGATTCCGGAGCGCAAGGACGTACCGGGGCACTGGCACTACGACGTGCGTTTCGTGATCCGGGCGCTGGGTGGCGAGGCCTTCGTGCTCAGCGAGGAGTCGCTGGAACTGGCCTGGCGGCCGGTGACCGAGGTCGCGGCCGACCCGGAATCGGACGAATCGATGCAGCGCATGGCCCGCCGGTGGCTGGCGCGCTAGCAGCCTGTAGAGCCGAGCCCATGCTCGGCTCAATGCGGGCCGGAACCGCAGCCGAGCATGGGCTCGGCTCTACAAATGCATGGCGGGATCCGCGTCAATAGTCAATACAGGATGCGCGTGCGCAGCGTGCCCGGAATCGCGGCCAGCTCGTCGCGCACGGCGGCGGCCTGTTCCTCGCTGGCGGTGATGTCGATCACCACGTAGCCCACCTTCGGGTCGGTGCGCAGGAACTGGCCGTCGATGTTGACGTTGTGGCGCGAGAAGATCTCGTTGACCTTGGACAGCACGCCCGGCACGTTCTGGTGGATGTGCAGCAGGCGCAGGCTGTCGGCGTGCTCGGGCAGGGTTACTTCCGGGAAGTTGACCGCCGACAGGGTGCTGCCGTTGTCGCTGTAGCGCACCAGCTTGGCCGCCACTTCCACGCCGATGTTGTCCTGCGCCTCCAGCGTGCTGCCGCCCACGTGCGGGGTCAGGATCACGTTGTCGTGGCGGGTCAGCGGCGATTCGAAGATATCGCCATTGCCCTTCGGTTCGACCGGGAACACGTCCAGCGCGGCGCCGCCGACGTGGGCGCTGGCCAAGGCCGCGTCCAGCGCATCGATGTCGACCACGGTGCCGCGCGCGGCGTTGATCAGGTGCGCGCCCTTGCGCATCTTCGCCAGCTCGGTGCTGCCGATCATCCACTGCGTGGACGGGGTCTCCGGCACGTGCAGGGTGACGATGTCGGCGCGCGCCAGCAGGTCGTCCAGGCTGGCCGCCGCACGGGCATTGCCCAGTGCCAGCTTGGTTTCCACGTCGTGGAAGATCACCTGCATGCCCAGCGATTCGGCCAGCACGCCGACCTGGGTGCCGATGTGACCATAGCCGATGATGCCCAGCGTCTTGCCGCGCACTTCATGGCTGCCGCTGGCCGACTTCGACCAGCCGCCGCGATGGCATTCGGCATTCTTCTGAGGGATGCCACGGGTCAGCATGATCGCTTCGGCGATGACCAGCTCGGCCACGCTTCGGGTGTTGGAATAGGGCGCGTTGAACACCGGGATGCCGGCCAGCTCGGCCGCGTCCAGGTCGACCTGGTTGGTGCCGATGCAGAAGCAGCCCACCGCGATCAGGCGCTTGGCCTCGGCCAGCACTTCGGCGCTGAGCTGGGTGCGCGAACGGATGCCGACGATGTGCGCCTCGGCGATGCGTGCCTTCAGTTCGTCCTCGGGCAGTGCCTTGGTGTGCGCTTCGATCTGGCTGTAGCCGGCGGCGCTGAATACCTCCACGGCGGTCTGGCTGACCCCCTCCAGCAACAGCACGCGGATATCCTGCTTCGGGAACGAGGTCTTCTTCGGCGACATGGGGCGACACGGCCAGTGGGACAGGGGCTGACCACTATGCCAGATCGCAGCGACCATGGTGCAGTGCGCAATTGGTTGCATCCGTAGCTATCTGCATGGCTGCGGGGCTGGACGCTGGCGCGCGCCACTGGCACGCTTGCCCGTTCTTCACGCACCGCGCTGGACCGTCATGACCGATTCCCGCATTGCCTCGCTGCAGCAGGCCTGTCCCGGCCTGAAGCTGAAGACCGACCCGTCCGACCTGGAGCACTACGGGCGCGACTGGACCCGGCGCTGGACGCCGGCGCCGCTGGCGATCGCACTGCCGGCAACGGTCGAGGAAGTACAAGCGGTGATGCGCTGGAGCGCAGGCGAGGGCGTGGCCGTGGTGCCGTCCGGTGGCCGCACCGGCCTCTCGGGTGGTGCGGTGGCCGCCAACGGCGAGCTGGTGCTCAGCCTGGAACGGATGAACAAGGCGCTGGCCTACGACGCGGTCGATCGCACCCTGGTGGTGCAGGCCGGCATGCCGCTGGAAGCCGTGCACAATGCCGCGCTGGACCATGGCTTGATCTACCCGGTGGATTTCGCCGCGCGCGGGTCCTGCTCGATCGGCGGCAACATCGCCACCAATGCCGGTGGCATCCGCGTGATCCGTTACGGCAACACCCGCGAGTGGATCGCAGGGCTGAAGGTGGTCACGGCTGATGGCGAGTTGCTGGAGCTCAACAAGGGCCTGATCAAGAATTCCAGCGGCTACGACTTCCGTCAGCTGCTGATCGGCTCGGAGGGCACGCTGGGCGTGATCGTCGAAGCCACGGTGAAGCTGACCGATCCGCCGCCGGCAAGCAACGTGATGCTGCTGGCCGTACCCAGCTTCGAGGTGCTGATGCAGGTATTCGCCGCGTTCCGCGCGCGCCTGCAGCTGCAGGCCTTCGAATTCTTTACCGACCGGGCGCTGGAGCACGTGCTGGCGCATGGCGCGCAGGCACCGTTCGACGAGGTGCATCCGTACTACGTGGTCACCGAGTTCGCCGCCGGCGACGACGCCCAGGAAGCGGCGGCGATGGCGGCCTTCGAGGACTGCATGGGCAATGGCTGGGTCAGCGACGGCGTGATCAGCGCCAGTGATGCCCAGGCGGCGCAGCTGTGGCGCCTGCGCGAAGGCATCACCGAATCGCTGGCGCGCTACACGCCCTACAAGAATGACGTCTCGGTGCGGATCTCGGCGATGCCGGCGTTCCTGGCCGAGACCCAGGCGCTGATCGGGCAGGCCTACCCGCACTTCGATGTGGTCTGGTTCGGCCATATCGGCGACGGCAACCTGCACATCAACGTGCTCAAGCCGGACGACACAAGCGACGCCGATTTCGTGGCGCAGTGCGAGCAGGTGACCAAGCTGCTGGCGCAGGTGCTGGCGCGCTTCGATGGCAGCATCTCGGCCGAGCACGGCATCGGCCTGGTCAAGAAGGGCTACCTGGACAGCACCCGCGGCCCGGCCGAGATCGCGCTGATGAAGGCGGTCAAACGGGCGTTCGATCCCCAAGCGCGGCTGAATCCCGGCAAGCTGTTCGACGCCTGAGCCGGGCAAATCCTTCACGTACCCGTTACGCTCCACGCACCTTCACAACCGGCTTCGAACCGATGACCCGTCCGCTCCTGCTGCTTGCCCTGCTGTCCCTGCCGCTGGCCGGCTTCGCTTCCAGCTTCGCTGGCACCTCGGCCGGCTCGGCCACCGGTGCGTCCTCCGGGTCGTCGGGCAGCAGCTCGGGCGATGACAAGGTGGTACTGGCTGCGCGCGACGATGCCGCCGCGTTCGTCGCCAGCGACGGCCAGATCCGTGGCGCCCGCCTGCAGGCGGCGCTGGTCCACCTGCGCGAGCAGAGCACCGCCGCACAGCAGCAGAGCGACCTGGAACTGGCCCGCGCGCTGCTGGCGCGTTGATCCCGCCTTCAGGTAGTGCCGGCCGCTGGCCGGCAACGCCATGACATCTGCACGGAACGCAGCCACGCATGGCGTGGCTCTACTGCTGATCGCTCATGCCGCGCACGCGGCTGATCGCCTGCAGCTTGATCCGTCCGGTCTCGATCCGGCGCAGCAGCAGCTCGCCAGCCAGACCCTGGCCGACGTGCAGTCATTGTTGCCAGATGGCCTGCTGCGCGCCTTGCCGGCGCAGGTGCAGGTGCGCTGGAGTGATGGCCTTCCCGCGGAGGTGCATGGACGTGCTTTCGCCGGCCGCATCACGTTGCGCCGCGATCTGCTGGATGACGGCACGCCCGGCGCCCGGCGTGCGCGACGCAGCGCGCTGGTGCATGAACTGACCCACGTCGCTGACCGTGGGGGGGCGGACTGGTCGCAGAGCATGCGTTGGCGTGACCTCGCGGGCTGGCAGCGCAAGCCCTGGCATCTCGGCCGTGGCGACAACGACTTCCATGACCGCAGTCCGGATGCCTATGAGCTGAAGGATCCGGCCGAGTACCTGGCAGTGAACGCCGAGCATTTCGTGCTCGATGGCGAGTTCGCCTGCCGGCGCCCCGCGTTGGCGCAGTGGTACCAGGCCCACTTCGGAACACCGCCGTCGCTGCCACAGCCGCAGTGCGCTACGACGCTGCCCTTGCTCCAGGCCGAATCGGAAGAAGGCGCTGCATCGCTGCTGCACCTCGACCCGGCGCGCGTCTACGCGGTGGACTACCTGTTCGCCGAAGGCAGTGCGCAGCCGATGAGTCGCTGGGGCCACAGCATGCTGCGGCTGGTGATCTGCAAGCCGGGGCGCGCACCTGGGCCGGATTGTCGGCTGGACCTGGAGTACCACCGCGTGCTGTCGTTCCGCGCCTTCGTTGGTGACGTGCAGATATCCAACTGGCGCGGGCTGACCGGTGGCTATCCGTCGCGCTTGTTCGTGCTGCCGTTGCAGCAGGTGGTGGACGAGTACACCAAGGTCGAGCTGCGCGGATTGCAGTCGCTGCCGTTGCAGCTGGAACGCAGCGAGATCGCCAGCCTGCTCGAGCGTACCGCACAGGTGCACTGGAGTTATGACGGGCGCTATTACTTCGTCAGCAACAACTGCGCGGTGGAAACCGCAAAGCTGCTGCAGGCGGGTGTGCCGCGGCTGGGCGAGGCCGGGCTGGCCCAGCTGAGTCCGCGCGGCCTGAAGCGGCGACTGGTGCGGCTGGGCGTGCTCGACGAGGGGGTACTGACGGACCACGATGCAGCGCAGGCGCAGGGCTACTACTTCGCTTCGGCGCGCGACCACTACCAGCAGTTGTTCGGCGTGGCCGCAGCCCAGCTGCCATTGCCCGCACGCGATGTGCGCGGCTGGTTGAAGCTGCCTGCACGGCAACGGGCGCCGTGGCTGCTGAAGGGGGACCTGCGTGCCAGTGCGGGCCTGTTGCTGCTGGAACAGGCCGCGCTGCGGCGGGCCGAGCTGCGCGCACGCGATGTGCTCAAGCGGCAGCTGCTGGCCGCACCGGACAGCGCTGAAATGCGCAGCCTGCGGGGGTTGCTGGAGCAGAGCGGGCAGTGGCTGCGCCCGGGGACGCTGCTGCAGGACAGCGGCTATGGATTGCCGCTGGGCGACGAGCAGGCGCTGCTGTCCGAGGCCGTGGCCACCGCCAGTGCGCAGGCGGTCCCGGCGTGGCAGGCGCTGCGCGTACAGCTGCGTCAGCAGCTGCCGGTGAAGCAGCGCGACGAAATGGATGCGATCGACGCCAATCTGGCCGCACTCGGTGCACATCTGCGCACGCAGGCAGCCCGTCCGGTTATTGACGCGGCAGTTCGATGACGAAGCGGCTTCCGCCGGTACTGCCCGGGATGCAGTAGACGCGGCCACCGTGCGCATCGGCAATGGCCTTGACCACCGCCAGGCCGAGCCCGCTACCGCCGCCCTGGCGCGAACGCGAACCGTCGGCACGCATGAACGGGGTGAAGATGTCCGCGTGCAGTTCCGGGTCGATGCCCGGGCCCTCGTCTTCGATTGCCACCTGCACGTGGCCGGGCGTGTCATGCACCGCAATCCGCACCTTGCCCGGACTGGCATAGCGTCGCGCGTTCTCCAGCAGCGCCAGCAATGCCTGGCGCAGGCGGGTCGGGTCGCAGTGCGCGTTGTGCTCCTCGCGGCTGGTTTCCAGCTCCAGCACGAAGCCTGCAGCGCGGAACTGCGGGTCGACCAGGGTCATCACCGAATGCACCTCGGCCACCACGTCGGTGCGTGCGCGGCGCACGTCCAGTCGCGCATTGTCGGACAGGCTCAGCACGCGCAGGTCCTCGATCAGGCGGGACAGCCCTTCGACCTGGGCCAGCAGGCTGCGGAACTGGGATTCGTCGGGCTGGAACACGCCCTCGGCCAGTCCCTGCAGGCGGCCGCGCAGGATGGTCACCGGCGTGCGCAGCTCATGGGCGATGGCCGCATGCCACATCGAACGCTCGCTCTCCATGTGCTGCAGGCGGCGCGCCATCGCATTGAAGTCTTCGACCAGGGTGGCCACTTCGCCCGGTGAGTTCTCTTCGACGCTGGCGCGCGCACCCAGGTCGCCGCCGGCAAGCGCGCGTACGCTGTCGACCAGCGAATTCAGCGGCGACAGGATGCGGTGCGCCAGGCGGAACGAGGCGGCGATGGCCAGCGCCAGCCCGGTCAGGATCACCCCGACCATCCACGCCAGTTCCGGCCCGGTCGGCAGCCAGCTCTCCGGTTCTTCGGCGCTGCCGGGGAAGAACTCGACCAGCACCGCGTACAGCAGCCATGACGACAGGATCATCATCACGATCACGCCGATCACCATCAGCGACATCGAAACGATGATGTGCCGGCTGAGCCCGGAGCGGCGCAGAGGGGCCATCAGCGGTCCGCCATCAACCGGTAACCGACACCGCGTACGCTGGCGGGCACATTGAGCATGCCCACTTCGTCCAGCTTGCGGCGCAGCTTGCTGACATGGCTGTCAACGGTGCGTTCCAGTGCTTCGCTTTCCGGCAGGCATTCGTGCATCAGCTCACTGCGGCTGAAGATGCGCGTCGGCGCCAGCGCCATGCAGTGCAGCAGCTTGAATTCGGTGAGGGTGAGCAGGACTTCGTGGCTGTAGCCTTCACCCTCCACGTGCACGGCGTGGGTGGCCGAGTCGATCAGCAGCGGGCCGACGCGCAGCGCGCTGGGTGCATCCACGCGCGAGGCGCGCAGCGTACGCCGCAGCACCGCGCGCACGCGCGCCGCCACTTCGGCCGGATTGAACGGTTTGACCACGTAGTCGTCGGCGCCCATGCGCAGTGCGGTCAGCTTGTCCAGGTCCTGGTCCAGCGCGGTCAGCATGATCACCGGCGTTTCGCCGCGCTGGCGCAGCTGGGTCAGCACGCTCCAGCCATCCAGGCGCGGCAGCTGCACGTCGAGCAGGACCAGGTCGGGGCGGGCGCTGCGGTGCAGGTCCAGGGCGCTGTGGCCGTCGGCGGCGCGCAGCGTGCGCAGTCCTTCACGTTCCAGATAGGCGGTGAGAATATCGGCGATCTCGGCCTCATCCTCGACGATCAGGACGAGGGCGGCGAGGGCAGGGGAGGCATGCATGCAGGGGCGGGGCCTTAAGGTGCTTGCCTCCATCGTATCTCCACAGTTCCTCCATCGAAACCCCATCATCGCCACGCACACTGGGTTCTTCAGAACCTTTCAGCCGCCTGCGCGGCATTGTGCACAGCAATGAGAACCTTCAGGACTCCGGTCGCGTTGATCGCGGCCCTCGCCTTGGCCATGACGGCCTGCTCCACCCCCGAAGCCACGCCGGAAGCCGCACCCCGCGTCAGCGTGGTCGCCGTCGGCCCACAGGTGGTGCAGCGTGACGACGAACTGCCTGGCCGCGTCGCTGCGGTGCGCACCGCGCAGATCCGAGCGCAGGTGGGGGGCATCGTGCAGCGCCGCCTGTTCGAACAGGGCGCCGAAGTGGCCGCCGGCCAGCCTCTTTTCCAGATCGATCCGGCGGCATTCCGCGCCGATGTCGATTCGGCGTTGGCCGCGCTGCAGCGCAGTGAAGCGGCGCTGGGCCGCAGTCGCGTGCAGTCGCAGCGCCTGCACGCCCTGGCTGCCGCGCAGGCGGTCAGCCAGCAGCATCGCGACGACGCCAGTGCCGAGTACGAGCAGGCGCGCGCGGCGGTGAATGAAGCGCGCGCGATCCTGTCCCGTCGCCAGCTCGACCTGCGCTATGCGACGGTCAGCGCACCGATTGCCGGCCGTATCGATCAGGCATTGGTCACCGAAGGTGCGCTGGTGGGCGTGGCCGATGCCGAGCCGATGGCGGTGGTGCAGCAGATCGACCAGGTCTACGTGGACGTGCGCCAGCCGGCGGCGCAGCTGGAGTCGCTGCAGCGCAGTGCCGCCGGTGGTGGCGAGCTGCCGGTGACGATCATCGGTGCCGCCGGCAAGCCGCTGCCCGAGCGCGGCCAGCTGCTGTTCTCCGGCATCAATGTCGATGCACGCACCGGCGATGTGATCCTGCGCATCCTGGTCGACAACCCGCAGCGCCAGCTGTTGCCCGGCATGTACGTGCGCGCGAAGGTGCCACGCGGTGCCCCGGCCAGTGCACTGACCGTGCCGCAGCAGGCCGTGCTGCGCAGTGCTGGCGGCCAGGCCTACGCCTGGGTGATCGGCGCCGACGGCAAGGCGGTGATCCGCACGCTGGAGGTGGACGGCAGCGTTGATCGCCAGTGGCTGGTGCGTACCGGCCTGAAGGCGGGCGAGAAGGTGGTGGTCGAGGGCCAGGAGCGCCTGCAGGAAGGCGTGGTGGTCGATGCGCGCGACTGGCAGAGGCCGGTCGCCAGCGCCGGTGCGATGCAGGCCGGCAGCAAGGGCTGAGCCTTTCCCGGGCCGGTCCCTCCAGGGAAATCCAACATGGCACGTTTCTTCATCGATCGCCCGGTGTTCGCCTGGGTGCTGGCGATCTTCATCATCCTGGCCGGCGTGTTGGCGATTCCGCGGCTCGCCGTGGAGCGCTATCCGGCGGTTGCGCCGCCGAGCGTCAGCATCTATGCCAGCTACCCGGGTGCCAGCCCGCAGACGCTGAACGATGCGGTGGTCGGCCTGATCGAGCGCGAGCTGTCCAGCGTCAAGCACCTGTTGTACTTCGAATCGTCGGTGGACACCTCCGGTGAAGCCTCGATCACCGCCACCTTCAAGCCCGGCACCAATCCGGAGCTGGCGCAGGTGGACGTGCAGAACCGGATCAAGGCGATCGAGCCGCGCCTGCCGCGCAGCGTGCGCCAGAACGGCCTGTTCGTGGAGGCCGCCGATTCCGGCTTCCTGATGCTGGTCGGCCTGCGTTCGCCGGACGCCAGCGTCAGCGAGGCCGCGCTGGGCGATTTCATGGCGCGCAACATCATCGAAGAGCTGCGCCGCATCGATGGCGTCGGCCGCGTGCAGCTGTTCGGTGCCGAGCAGGCGATGCGCGTGTGGCTGGACCCGACCCGGTTGACCGGCTACGGCCTGACCATGGGGGATGTGGCCACCGCCATCGAGCAGCAGAACCTGGAGATCTCGCCGGGACGCATTGGTGATTCGCCGGGTGTTCCAGGCCAGCGCATCACCGTGCCGCTCAGCGCCGAGGGCCAGTTGTCCACGCCGGAACAGTTCGCCGCCATCGTGCTGCGTGCCGGGGCCGACGGTTCACGGGTGGTGCTGGGCGATGTCGCCCGCGTTGAACTGGGCGCGCAGAGCTATGCCTGGGGTACCCGCGAGGACGGCCATCCGGCCACCGCCGCCGGCGTGCAGCTGCGCCCGGGCGCGAATGCGGTGCGCACCGCGTCGGCGGTGCGTGAGCGCATGGCCGAACTGGCGCCACTGTTGCCGCGCGGCGTGGAATCGAGCATTCCGTTCGACACCGCACCGTTCGTCAAGATCTCGATCCAGAAGGTGGTACAGACGCTGCTTGAGGCGATGCTGCTGGTGTTCGCGGTGATGTACCTGTTCCTGCAGAACTGGCGCTACACGCTGATTCCGGCGCTGGTCGCACCGATCGCGCTGCTCGGCACCTTCGCGGTGATGCTGGCGCTGGGTTTCTCGATCAACGTGCTGACCATGTTCGGCATGGTGCTGGCGATCGGCATCATCGTCGACGACGCGATCGTGGTGGTCGAGGGCGTGGAACGGATCATGGCCGAGGAGGGCCTGCCGCCGCGCGAGGCGACCATCAAGGCGATGCGCGAGCTGACCGGTGCGGTGATCGGCATCACCCTGGTGCTGACCGCTGTGTTCATTCCGATGGCCTTGGCCAGCGGCTCGGTGGGCGCGATCTACCGCCAGTTCACCGTGGCGATGGCAGTGTCGATCCTGTTCTCGGCGCTGCTGGCATTGAGTCTGACGCCGGCGCTGTGCGCGACCCTGCTGCGCCCGAACACCCATGGCCACCATGGTCGGGGCGGGCTGTTCGGTGCCTTCAATCGTGGCTTCGAGAAGATGACCGGGCGCTACCAGCGTGGCGTGGCCTCCGTGCTGCGGCGAAGCGGGCGGGTGATGGGCGTGTTCGCCGCACTGGTAGTGGCGCTGCTGCTGGGCCTGCACTGGCTGCCGGGCGCGTTCCTGCCGGAGGAGGACCAGGGCTATTTCATGACCTCGATCCAGCTGCCGGCCGAAGCCACCGCCGAACGCACGCTGGCCGTGGTCGAAGCCTACGAACGGCATGTGGCCTCGCGCCCAGGCATCGGCTCCAACCAGTCGATCCTTGGCTACAGCTTCTCTGGCTCCGGCCCGAGCGCGGCGCTGACCTACACCATGCTGAAGGACTGGGGCGAGCGCGCAGGCGCCACCGCGGCCGGCGAGGTGGAGGCCGCGCAGAAGGCGATGTCCACGATTGCCGAGGGCGAGGTGATGAGCGTGATGCCGCCGGCGATCGACAGCCTGGGCCGTTCGTCCGGGTTCTCGCTCGCCCTGCAGGCGCGCACCGGGCAGAGCCAGGCCGAGCTGCGCGCGGCCCTGCAGCAGCTGCTGAAGCTGGCCGAGGCCAGCCCGCTGCTGTCCGAGGTGCATGCCGATGGCCTGCCTGCAGGCACCAGCGTGCGGCTGGACATCGACCGCGCCAAGGCCGAGGCGATGGGCGTGGGTTTCGGTGACATCAGCAGCACGCTGTCGGCGGCGATGGGCTCGCAGTACGTCAATGACTTCCCCAACAAGGGCCGGTTGCAGCAGGTGATCCTGCAGGCCGACGCGCCGCACCGCATGGAACTGGAGGACGTGCTGAAGCTGTACGTGCGCAACAGCGAGGGCGGCATGGTGGCGCTGTCCGAACTGGTGACCCCGCACTGGACCGAGGCGCCGCTGCAGCTGCAGCGCTACCTCGGCTTCCCGGCGCTGAACCTGTCCGGCGCCCCGGCCTCCGGGGTGTCGACCGGCCAGGCCATGGCGGAGATGGAGCGGCTGGCCGAAAAACTGCCGTCCGGCTTCGCCCTGCAGTGGACCAGCCAGTCGCTGCAGGAGCGTGAGTCGGGCGCGCAGGCGCCGTGGCTGCTGCTGTTGTCGATGCTGGTGGTGTTCCTGGTGCTGGCGGCACTGTACGAGAGCTGGTCGATTCCGCTGGCGGTGATGCTGGTGGTGCCCTTGGGCCTGCTCGGTGCGGTCGCCGCCGTGTTGTTGCGCGGCATGCCCAACGACGTGTTCTTCAAGGTCGGCATGATCACCGTGATCGGGCTGTCGGCGAAGAACGCGATCCTCATCGTCGAGTTCGCGCGGCAGCTGCAGCAGCAGGGGCGCGGCCTGGTTGAAGCAGCGCTGGAGGCGGCGCGACTGCGCCTGCGGCCGATCGTGATGACCTCGCTGGCGTTCGCGCTGGGCGTGGTGCCGCTGATGCTGGCGCAGGGCGCGTCGAAGGAAACCCAGCAGGCGATCGGAACCGGCGTGTTCGGCGGCATGGTCAGTGCGACCGTGCTGGCGGTGTTCTTCGTGCCGGTCTTCTATGTTGTGGTGCAGGGCGCGCGGCAGTGGATCGCGCAACGCCTGCGCAGGCGCCGGCCGATGCCGGAAGGATCCGTGGATGGAACGGGATATCGTTGAAGACCTGCATGAGCGGCAGCTGGCAGTGCTGGAACAGCGCCTGCGGCAGGCATTGCTGGAAGACGACCACGATGTGCTGACCGCGCTGGTATCGCCGGCCTTGTTCATGATGGACGGGCAGGGCGGGCGCATGCTCGATCTGCCCTGGCTGGGCGACTGGCTGGCCGGGAACCTGCAGGTGCGAAGCCTGCAGTCGTACGCGGTGGAAACGCTGCTGTGTGGCCGTCTGGCGTTGCTCTCCAGCGACGTGCGATTGGCGGTGTGCCGGCACGGCCGGGAGAGCGAATTGAAACTGCGCCTGCTGCGGGTCTGGACCTGCAGTTCCGGCGGCAGCGGCGCGCAGCTGCTGTCCATGGCGGTACTGGCTGCATGAGTGCGGTCAGGCCGCTTTCAGGCCCCGCTCACCGACAGGTGGTAGGGTCGAGCCTCTCTGTAGTGTCGACAAGGAGTCGAGCCATGCGTGTAGTTCCCAGTCTGTTGGCAGCCTCCCTCGGGTTGGTGCTGGCCGCGTGCCAGCCGGCCCAGCCGCCCGCCGCGAGCGGCAGTGATGCCGCGCCGCCGGCGGCGCCCGAACCGGCTGCCAGCACCGGCGCCGGTACCGGCAGCGAGACCACGTACCAGTGCGGTGATCTGAGCGTGCGCGCGACCTTCAATGGCGAGGATGCGGCGACGGTAGTGATCGGCGACCGTACCTTCGCCATGACCTCCGAGCGTGCGGGGTCGGGCGCGAAGTATGGTGATGGCCAGGGCAACAGCTTCTGGACCAAGGGTAGCGATGACGGCCTGTTGAGCCTGAAGGGCGAAGCCGATCGCGAGTGCCATGCGGTGGAAGCCACTGAAGGCGATGGCAGTGCCGGCAATGCCGCGTTCCGTGCCACCGGCAACGAGCCGGGGTGGCTTGCGGTCGTTGATGGCGACACGCCGGGCCTGCAGGTGGAAGTCGACTATGGCGAGCGCCGCTTCGATGTGGCCAAGCCCACCGAAGGCGCTGACGGCTGGAGTGGCAAGGCGTCCGACGGTACCGACGTCAAGCTCAGCTTCCAGCGCACCAGCTGCCAGGATGACATGAGTGGCGAGGCATTCGATGCCAAGGTGAACCTGACCATCGGCACCCGCCAGTACCACGGTTGTGGCAACTTCGGCGCGAAGCAGCCGTAAGCTCTCTGTAGAGCCGAGCCCACGCTCGGCTGCTGTGTGCGTTGGGCAGGCACTGCAGCCGAGCGTGGGCTCGGCTCTACACAACCGTTGTCGCCGATGATCCGTCCGCTGCCTGCGGCGAACACGCCGCAAGCAGGGACAGGCAGGCGATCAGCGCGAGGCGCTTAGTCGGCACGGCCAGCGAATTCGCCGGTGGCGGTGTTCACCAGCACGCGCTCGCCGTTGACGATGTACTCCGGCACCATGATCTCGATGCCGGTGTTGAGCTTGGCCGGCTTCGGGCGCTTGGTGGCGGTGCCGCCCTTCAGTTCCGGCGGCGTCTCGATCACTTCCAGCACCACCGAGGCAGGCAGCTGGATCGCCACCGGCTGCTCGTCGATCACCTGCACGTAGATGCCGGTCAGGCCGTCGGTGATGTAGCCGGCGTCGTCGCCGATCACGTCCGCGTCCAGGGTGTACGGGGTGTAGTCCTCGTCATCGAGGAACACGAAGGCATCGCCATCCTTGTACGAATAGGTGGACTGGCGGCGCAGCAGTTCGACCTCGACCAGGTTGTCGTCGGCATCGAAGCTGGCGTCGAGCTTGTTGCCGCCCGGCACGCTGTACATGATGAAGCGGAAGCGGACGTTGCCGCCGCGACCCTGCGGCGAGCTGCGCTCGATGTCGCGGATCTGGTACACGCCGTTGTTGTACTCGACGACGTTGCCCTTCTTGATGTCGTTGGCTTTCATGGTGATCTAGGTCGTTGGGGGAGGGCGCCGTCCCGGCGCCCGGGGGAATCACTTCGGAGCGAGGCGGGTAGCGCCGTCCAGGCGGATGGTCTCGCCATTGAGGTAGGTGTTGCCGAGGATGAAGCCGACCAGGCTGGCGAAGTCTTCCGGCTTGCCCAGGCGCGACGGGAACGGGATCGAGGCGGCCAGCGACTGCTGCACGGCCTCGGGCATGCCGTCCACCATCGGCGTCCAGAACACGCCTGGAGCAATCGTATTGACGCGGATGCCGAAGCGCGACAGTTCGCGCGCCATCGGCAGCGTCATCGACACCACGCCGCCCTTGCTGGCGGCATACGCGGCCTGGCCGATCTGGCCTTCATAGGCGGCGATGCTGGCGGTGTTGATGATCACGCCGCGCTCGCCGTCGGTGCCGGCCTCGTTGTGCTGCATGCGGTTGGCTGCGGCCTTGGCCACGTTGAAGCTGCCGACCAGGTTGACCATCACCGTGCCCTGGAAGCCGGCCAGCGGCATCGGGCCTTCCTTGCCCAGCACGCGGCCGGCGCCGAGGATGCCGGCGCAGTTCATCGCCACGTTCAGGCCACCGAGGAACTCGTGGGCCTGGTCGATGGCTGCCGAGACGGCGGCTTCATCACTGACGTTGACGTTGAAATAGCGGGCCTTGTCGGCACCCAGATCGGCAACGGCGGAGGCGCCCTTGTCGTCGTTGAGGTCGAACAGGGCCACCTTGCCGCCCTGGGCGACGAGGTGCTGGGCCACGGCCAGGCCGAGGCCGGAGACGCCGCCAGTGATCACGGCACGTACGGAAGACAGCTGCATTGCACGGTCCTGCAGGTTCGAGAACCGCCGATTCTAACGGAAGCCGCGACCGCCGCTGTTGTGCACTGCGCCGCCGCTGCAGGGCGGCGTAGTGCAGCGGTCAGCCGGCGGCGGCCAGCGCCTGGCCGGTGCGGCTGGCGGTGGCGCGTCCGAGCAGGCCGGCCAGCCAGCGGCCGGTTTCGGCCAGTGCCGGCAGGTCCACGCCGCTGTCCAGGCCCAGGCCCTGCAGCAGGTAGACCACATCCTCGCTGGCGACATTGCCGCTGGCGCCCTTGGCATACGGGCAGCCACCGGCGCCAGACACCGCGCTGTCGACCACGCGCACGCCTTCTTCCAGGCAGGTGGCGATGTTGGCGATGGCCTGGCCATAGGTGTCGTGGAAGTGCACGGCCAGTGCGGCCATCGGAATCTCGGCGGCGACCGCCTGCAGCATTGCCCGGGCCTTGCGCGGGGTGCCGACGCCGATGGTGTCGCCCAGCGAGATTTCGTAACAGCCCATCTGGTGCAGGGCACGCGCCACCCGCACCACGTCGGCCAGTGGCACCTCGCCCTGGTAAGGGCAGCCGAGCACGGTGGACACGTAACCGCGCACGCGCACGCCATCGGCGGCGGCGCGGCGCAGGATCGGCTCGAACCGGGCCAGCGATTCGTCGATGCCGGCATTGGTGTTGGTGCGGTTGAACGCCTCGGACGCTGCGGTGAACACCGCCACTTCCTCCACGCCCACCGCACGGGCGCGGTCGTAGCCCTGTTCGTTCGGCACCAGCACCGGGTAGTGGATGCCGGGCCGGCGCTGGATGCCGGCGTAGACCTCGGCGGCATCGGCCAGCTGCGGGATCCACTTCGGGCTGACGAAGCTGGTCGCCTCGATGCTGCGCAGGCCGGTGGCCGACAGGCGGTTGATCAGTTCGATCTTGTCGACGGTGGACACCGACTGCTTTTCGTTCTGCAGGCCGTCACGCGGGCCGACCTCGACGATGCGGACGTAGTCGCTCATGCGGCCACCTCGTCGGCGGGGCGATGGCAGACCGCCTCGATGTTGTTGCCGTCCGGGTCGAGCACGAAGGCGCCGTAGTAGTCGGGGTGGTACCACGGGCGCAGGCCCGGCGCGCCGTTGTCGCGGCCACCGGCGGCGAGGGCGGCGGCATGGAAGGCATCCACCTGGTTGCGGCTGGCGCAGGCGAAGGCCACGTGCACGCCGTGGCTCGCGGTACCGCCATTGCCGAGCCAGAAGAACGGCTTGCCGTCGCTGCCAAAGCCGATGTGGTCGTGCGCGCCGGTCTGTTCGGCGGTCACTTCCATCACCACTCCGATCTGCAGCGGCGCCAGTGCCTGCAGGAAGAAGGTCTTGCTGCGCGCCAGGTCGGCGCTGGTCAAACCAAGATGATCGAGCATGTTCAGGCTTCCGTGACCCAGTGGGGCGCGCGCTTGTCGAGGAAGGCGCCCAGGCCTTCCTGGCCCTCGGCGGACACCCGCAGGCGCGCGATCAGGGCGGCATTATCGCGATCCAGGGCGTCGCGGTCATGGCTGTCGCGGACCTGCCGCACCAGCTGCTTGGCGGTGGACGAGGCGATCGGGCCGGCCTTGTCGAGCAGGGCCAGTTGGCGCTCCAGTGCTTCATCCAGGCGTTCCGGCTCGACCAGCTGATGGACCAGGCCGATGCGCAGCGCTGTCTCGGCGTCGAAATGCTCGCCGGTAGCGAACCAGCGCCGGGCCTGGCGCGGGCCGATGGCCTCGATCACGTAGGGCGAGATCACCGCCGGCAGCAGGCCCAGGCGACTTTCGGTCAGGCCGAAGCGCGCCGAGCTGCTGGCGATGGCGATGTCGCAGCAGGCGACCAGGCCGACGCCGCCACCGAAGGCCGCGCCATGGACCCGGGCCAGGGTCGGTTTGGGCAGCTCGTCCAGGGTGCGCATCAGCCGCGCCAGGGCCAGCGAGTCCTCGCGGTTGTCGGCCTCGCTGGCGGCGGCCATGCCGCGCATCCACTGCATGTCGGCGCCGGCCGAGAAGGAGGCGCCGTGGCCGGCGACCACCACGGCGCGGACCGAATCATCGCGGCCGGCGGCTTCCAGTGCGGCGGTCAGCCGGGCGATCAGGCTGGCGTCAAAGGCGTTGTGCAGCTCCGGCCGGTTCAGCCAGAGGGTGAGGACGGCGCCACGGCGCTCGATCTGCAAAGCATCGTTCATGGGATTCCAGGGTCACTCCATACCTGTATGGATCATAGCGGGCCATTGGTCATGGGCCATGACGCGACGCGGGAATGTTAGAATCGAGAACCATTTACATCCAGCAGAGAACACGCTAGATGACGCTGTCCGAACTGCCGCTGCACACCTCGGCCGTGGTCGAGTCCGTGCAGGACCTGCATGCCAACGATGCCATTGCCCGTCGCCTGCGCGAGCTGGGTTTCGTGAAGGGCGAGGAAGTCCGCCTGGTGGCCAAGGGCCCGGTGGGCGGCGAGCCGCTGCTGGTGCAGGTCGGGTTCACCCGGTTCGCGCTGCGGATCAGTGAAGCCAAGCGCGTCGTGGTCGACGCCGCCAGCCAGGAACGACGCGCATGACCGCTACCACCGCCACCGCCCCCCTGCGCATCGCGCTGGTCGGTAACCCCAACAGCGGCAAGACCGCGCTGTTCAACCAGCTGACCGGCAGCCGCCAGAAGGTCGCCAACTATACCGGCGTCACCGTCGAGCGCAAGGAAGGCCGCCTGCGCGCGCCGTCCGGCCGCGAGTTCGCCGTGCTTGACCTGCCGGGCGCCTACAGCCTGCATCCGGCCAGCCTGGACGAGGCGATCACCCGTGACCTGTGCCGGGGCTTCTACCCGGGCGAGGCCGCACCGGACGTGCTGCTGTGCGTGATCGACGCCACCAACCTGCGCCTGCACCTGCGTTTCGCGCTGGAACTGCGCGAGCTGGGCAAGCCGATGGTGGTGGCCCTGAACATGGTCGATGCGGCCCAGCGCCGCGGCATCCAGGTGGATGTGGCCGCGCTGGAGCGCGAACTGGGCGTGCCGGTGGTGGAAACCGTGGCGGTGCGCAAGCAGGGTGCCAAGGCCCTGGTCGAGCGCCTCGATGCGATGGTGCCGCACCTGGATGCGCCGGTGCCGGGCCCGGAAGGTGGCATCGATTACCACGCCAAGGTGCGCGAGATCCTGTCAGTGGCCGTGCGGATGCCGGCGCGGACCGCCAAGGTCGACGACGCGCTGGACCGCTGGCTGCTGCACCCGGTGTTCGGCCTGATCAGCCTGGCGGTGGTGATGTTCCTGATCTTCCAGGCGGTGTACGCCTGGGCGACGCCGCTGATGGACGCCATCGAGGCTGGTTTCGCCTGGCTCGGCGCCTTCGTCGGCAGCGTGCTGCCGGAAGGCCCGCTGGCCAGCCTGCTGACCGACGGCATCATCGCCGGTGTGGGTGGCGTGGTGGTGTTCCTGCCGCAGATCCTGATCCTGTTCTTCTTCATCCTGGTGCTGGAAGAGTCCGGCTACCTGCCGCGAGCAGCATTCCTGCTCGACCGCATGATGGCGGCCGCCGGTCTGTCCGGTCGTTCGTTCATCCCGCTGCTGTCCAGCTTCGCCTGCGCGGTGCCGGGCATCATGTCCACGCGCAGCATCCAGGACCCGCGTGACCGCCTGGCCACGATCCTGGTCGCGCCGCTGATGACCTGTTCGGCGCGGCTGCCGGTATATGCGCTGCTGATCGGCGCGTTCATTCCGCAGAAGACGGTGTGGGGCGTGTTCAACCAGCAGGGCCTGGTGCTGTTCGGCCTGTACGCGGCGGGCATTCTCAGTGCGCTGGCGATGTCGTGGATCATGAAGAAGTGGCGCCGCGACAAGAGCGAGCACCCGCTGATGCTGGAGCTGCCGTCGTACCGCCTGCCGCATGTGCGCGACCTGGCGGTCGGCCTGTACGAGCGCGGCATGATCTTCCTCAAGCGCGTTGGCGGCATCATCCTAGCGCTGACCATCCTGCTGTGGGTGCTGCTGTCGTTCCCGGCGGCCCCGGCTGGCGCCACCATGCCGGCCATCGACTACAGCTACGCCGGCCAGATCGGCCATGCGATGGCGGTATTCTTTGCACCGCTGGGGTTCAACTGGCAGATCTGCATCGCGCTGATTCCGGGCCTGGCCGCGCGCGAAGTGGCAGTGTCCTCGCTGGCCACCGTGTACGCGCTGTCGGCGGCCGATGACGATGCCGCCAGCCAGGCGCTTACCCCGCTGATCAGCGACGGCTGGTCGCTGGCCACCGCGCTGTCGCTGCTGGTCTGGTACATCTACGCCCCGATGTGCATCTCGACGCTGGCCACCATCAAGCGTGAGACCAATTCGTGGAAGACGATGGCCTTCTCGGCGTTCTACCTGTTTGCTGCGGCCTACGTGGCGGCGCTGATCACCTACCAGGTGACCAAGGCGCTGGGAGGCGGCTGATGGATGCCGGCCTGCTGCTGCAGTACCTGATCATCGCGGTGGCCGTGCTGGTCAGTGCCTGGGTGGTGCTGAAGAAGCAGTTCCCCGGCACCGTGCGCAAGCTGCGCGGGGCGCTGGCGCTGGCCCTGCTGAAGCCGGGCCGCGCTGCCTGGCTGCAGGCGCTGGGTAGGAACATCGCGCCGCCGGCCACGGGCGGTGGTGGTGCCTGTGGCGGTTGCGACAGCTGCGGGCCGACCAAGAAGTAGCATCGAGCCATGCTCGACTGCGGCCGCCCTGTGGGTGCGAACCTTTGCCCTGTGGGTGCGAACCTTGGTTCGCACGCTCCCCGGGTTCAGACCTCTCTGCGGATGAGCGCGCGGAAGTTCCCGTCCTGATTCAATCGCCGCACCGACTCGCGGTTTCCATGGGTTGCCGCGAAGCCCGCCACGTCGGCAAGGGCACCGAGCAGCAGGCATTTCATCCCATCGCGATTGCCGGCCTCCAGCAGATCATCCAGATCCTGCTGGATAAAAGCCCGGCGCAGGCCCGGCGTCTCTTCGATCCGCCAGTCGACATGGGGCGTGGGAATGCTGGAGCGGTACCTGAACGCGGTTTCAAGGTCGTCAGGCGCAAGGGGATACGCGAGCAGTTCTGGAAAGTAGAGCCCGGCATTCACATAGAAGCCCCGGCTTTCGCTGGCGCGTTGGTGATTGACGACAAGCAGGGCGGCATCCAGCAAGCGGTAGCGGGTCGTCGACGTGCCGGCAAAGCCGGTCTTCCTGGCGCACTTGCTGAAGACAGTCGAGGATTTCATGGGCTTTGCCTGGGCCGGAAGAGGGGTCCACAGCCTTGAGGCGCAGTGCCTGGCGGTCAATTGGCAAACGCGACACTCGCAACGAGTACCCCCCAGGTGGGAGTGAACCTTCCAGGTGGGGGGCAAACCTTCCAGCCAGGTGGGTGCGAACCTTGGTTCGCACGCTTTGCCCATGGCCGCGGATCTACCCGGCCCGTGAACCCAGCTCTGCTGCCAGCGCCAGCCACTTGCTGCGTTGTGCTGGGGTACTGCTGCGCACCGCACCGAGACGGCTGATCCGCACCGGGCGGATGCCGCAGAATTCCAGGAGGGGCGCGCGGATCTGGGTGATGCCCGGGTCGCGGTAGATCCAGCGGTAGTACCAGGGCGGCGTATCCAGCGTGGTGATCACCCGCGCGCTGCGCCCGGCCAGCAGCCGGTCCCACCACACCGAATCGCGCCGGTAGCGGAACGCGTACCCCGGCAGCAGCACGCGATCGAAGAAGCCCTTCAGCAGCGCCGGCATCGCGCCCCACCAGGTCGGGTAGACCAGCACCAGATGGTCGCAGGCCTCGATCGCATCCGCGGCGTCCTGCAGGTCGGCTTCCAGTGGCTGGATCTGGCGGTAACCGTGGCGCAGCACCGGGTCGAATTCAAGGTCGCCCAGTGCGATCAGGCGTACCCGGTGGCCGGCGTTTTCGGCGGCGGTGGCGTAGCGCTGGGCGAGGGCGCCGCACAGGCTGTCGCGGTCGGGGTGGCCGAGCAGGATCAGGATGGAACGGGACACGGCAACCTCGGGCAATGGAAAGTGCGCGAGGTTGGCCTATGCCCCAGGGACAGAGTCAAACGCCAGAGGTGCAGCCGCTGGGTTGCAGGATGCAGTCACCGCTGCCAGAGCGCAGCCACTGCTGCAGTTCGTCGCTGACCTGCTGCAGGTCGAGCTCGACCTGCGCCAGCCGTGCCCGCTCGCTGGCAATGCGGCTGCGCTGCTGCTCAAGCAGGGCCAGCACCGCCGGCCAGTCGAGCCGTCCATCGCGTCCCTGCAGGCGGGAGATTGCGGCCAGCGTGATGCCCAGCGCCAACGCCTGCCGGATCAGCTGTACCCAGGCCACGTCCTGTTCGCTGTAGTCGCGATAGCGGTTCAGGCGCGGCACCGGTGGCAGCAGTCCGCGCGCCTCGTACAGGCGGATGGCCTTGGCGCTGGCACCGGTGAGGCGGCTGACCTCGGAGATGCGCATCGGCTCAGTCCCGCACCAGTCCGCCATCCACCACCAGGTTCTGCCCGGTCACCGCGCGTGACCACGGGCTGGCGAAGAACAGCGCGGCATCGGCGAATTCGGTCGGGGTGGTGACGCTGCGCAGCGGGGTGTTGGCGGCGATGTAGTCGAATACCGCTTCGGGCGTGGCGGCGCTGGCATCGGTGGTGCGCAGCAGGCCGCCGGACAGCATGTTGACGGTGATCCCGTGTGGACCGAGGTCGCCGGCCAGGGTGCGGGTCAGCGACAGCAGTGCGGCCTTGGCGGCGGTGTAGTCGTGGTAGGGCACGACCGGGTTCTGGAACAGGTTGGTGCCGATGTTGATCACCCGGCCGAAGCGACGGGCCTGCATCCCGGGCAGGGCGGCCTGCACGGTGTTCAGTGCGCCACGCACGCTGCCCTCGAACTGCGCCTGGAAGGCCGGCCAGCCGATATCGGCGGCGGCGGCGCGGGCATCGCCATTGAACGAGAACGCAGCGAGTGCGTTGTTGACCACCGTGGTGACGCCCTGGCCGAAGTGCGCCAGGGCGTGCTGCAGCATCGCGTCCACCTGGCTGCGGTCAGTGACGTCGGCCGGCAATGCGATCGCCTGCCCGCCCAGCTCGGCGGCCAGCGCACGTGCGGCGCCTTCGCTGCGGTGGTAGTTGACGATGATGCGCGCGCCCTGCGCCGCGAACGCGCGGGCGATGTGCTGGCCAAGGCCGCGGCCGGCACCGGTGACCAGCACCAGCTGTTCGCTGATCTGCATGAGGGGGCTGCCATCCATTGCATGAAAGGGCATGCAGCGTAGCAGTGATGGCGCTTGCCGGAGCAGGCGTGCTGCCGCTAGCCTGCAGGCATGAACCAGACTCCCCTGCGATTGCTCATTCACGGTGCCTCCGGGCGCATGGGCCAGGCCCTGCTGCGGCTGGCCGCCGAACATCCCGAAACCCTGCAGATCGTGGCTGCGGTAACCGGCCGTGCGCCGACCCAGCGCGTGGTCGATGGCGTGCCGTTCTTCGGCGCCAGCGAACTGCCTGGCGCGCCGGTGTTCGATGTGGCGATCGACTTCAGCCTGCCGGAGGGCTTCGACCCGATGTTGGCGCTGTGCGTGGAGCGGGGTGCGGGCCTGGTCTCGGGCACCACCGGCATCTCCAGTGCGCAGCGGCAGGCGTTGGAGGCTGCTGCGGCGTCCATCCCGCTGGTCTGGGCGTCGAATTTCAGCCTGGGCGTGGCGGTACTGGACGAGCTGGTCGAGCGCGCGGCGCAGGCGCTGGCCGGCTGGGACTGCGACATCGTCGAATCGCACCACACGCAGAAGAAGGACGCGCCGTCGGGCACCGCGCTGACCCTGGGCGCGGCCGCGCAGCGGGGTGGGGCGGAGCCGCATTACGCCAGCCTGCGTGCCGGTGACATCGTGGGTGAGCATCTGGTGCAGTTCACCGGGCTGGGTGAGCGCATCGAGCTGGTACACCGGGCCGCCAACCGCGACATCTTCGCCCGCGGCGCCCTGTTCGCCGCCCGGCAGCTGCAGGGCCGGGCCCCGGGCAGCTATCGGGTGCGGGACCTGCTGCAGTAGGGCAGGCTGATTCCTGGGGTCGGATCCCTTTCCAGTGGAAAGGGCTCTGACCCCATCCGAGGGCGCCTGGGGTCAGAGCCTTTCCCATCCGGGAAAGGATCCGACCCCGCCTCCGGCCCGCATACGCCGCCGGATTGAAATGAATGCGCAATCGCCTGTTCATGAAGCGCGATAACCGCTGGCGCGAGCGCCCCGGCAGCGCTACAATTCGCACTCGCCGAATCACGAAAGCCGGACCGGTCCCAGACCGTACGTCCGCGCTTTTTTGCAACCGGATTTCCGTGAAGCGCAGGCGTGACTTCGGCAGCCCCCTCGGTAGCCAAAGTGAGATTCCCGTGACCCAAGCCGCAATCCTCGTCCTCGAAGACGGCACCGTATTCGAGGGCGAATCCGTAGGCGCGCCCGGCCTGTCCGTCGGTGAGGTGGTGTTCAACACCGCCATGACCGGCTACCAGGAAGTGCTGACCGACCCGTCCTACGCCCGGCAGATGGTCACGCTGACCTATCCGCATATCGGCAACACCGGCATGACCGACCAGGACAATGAAGCGTCCAAGGTGTGGTCGGCCGGCCTGATCGTGCGCGACGTTCCGCGCCGTCCCAGCAACTGGCGCAGCCAGGTGTCGCTGCAGGACTGGCTGATCCAGCGTGGCGTGGTCGCCATCGCCGGTATCGACACCCGCAAGCTGACCCGCATCCTGCGCGAGAAGGGCGCGCAGAACGGTGCGCTGATGGCCGGCGACATCGACGTGGAAAAGGCACTGGAAGCCGCCCGCAAGTTCCCGGGGCTGAAGGGCATGGATCTGGCCAAGGTCGTCACTACCGAGAAGACCTACACCTGGACCGAGGGCCAGCTGGACCTGGATGCCAATGCCTTCGTCAGCGTGCCGGCGAAGTTCAAGGTCGTGGCCTACGATTTCGGCGTGAAGACCAACATCCTGCGCATGCTGGCCGAGCGTGGCTGCGAAGTGACCGTGGTGCCGGCACAGACCCCGGCCGCCGAAGTGCTGGCGCTGAAGCCGGACGGCGTGTTCCTGTCCAACGGCCCGGGTGACCCGGAACCGTGCGACTACGCCATCGAAGCGATCAAAACCTTCATCGACGTGAAGATCCCGACCTTCGGCATCTGCCTGGGCCACCAGCTGCTGGGCCTGGCCTCGGGCGCGCAGACCATGAAGATGGGCCACGGCCACCACGGTGCCAACCACCCGGTGCAGGACCTGGACAGCGGCCGGGTGATGATCACCTCGCAGAACCACGGCTTCGCGATCGATGAAGCGACCCTGCCGGCGACCCTGCGCGTGACCCACCGCTCGCTGTTCGACGGCACCAACCAGGGCGTGGCCCGCACCGACGTGCCGGCGTTCTCGTTCCAGGGCCACCCGGAAGCGTCGCCGGGCCCGACCGATGTCGGTCCGCTGTTCGACCGCTTCGTGGTGCTGATGGAGCAGGCCAAGGCGTGATCAGTACGCCGCCGGCCCCCCGGTGGCGTCGCGATGGACCGTAAACCCCGCAACGCTGCTGCCGCTGGCGCGGCGCTGCGGATCAAGATTCCTGATCGACAGCGTGCGATCACCCCCCTTGTCACGCTGTACTGACTTAGAGAAGAAAATGCCCAAGCGCACTGACCTCAAGACCATCCTCATCATCGGTGCTGGCCCGATCGTCATCGGCCAGGCCTGCGAGTTCGACTACTCCGGCGCCCAGGCCTGCAAGGCCCTGCGTGACGAGGGTTACCGCGTGGTGCTGGTCAACAGCAACCCGGCCACGATCATGACCGACCCGGAGATGGCCGACGCCGTCTACATCGAGCCGATCAACTGGCAGACGGTCGAGAAGATCATCGCCAAGGAAAAGCCCGATGCGCTGCTGCCGACCATGGGTGGCCAGACCGCGTTGAACTGCGCGCTGGACCTGGCCGACAACGGCGTGCTGGAGAAGTACAACGTCGAGCTGATCGGCGCCAAACGCGAAGCGATCCGCATGGCCGAAGACCGCGAGCTGTTCCGCGTCGCCATGGGTGAGATCGGCCTGGAATGCCCGACCGCCGCCGTCGCCCACACCCTGGACGAAGCGCTGGAGATCCAGACCCGCGTCGGTTACCCGACCATCATCCGCCCCAGCTTCACCCTGGGCGGCAGCGGTGGCGGCATCGCCTACAACCGCGAAGAGCTGGTCGAGATCGTCAGCCGCGGCCTGGAACTGTCGCCGACCACCGAAGTGCTGGTGGAAGAGTCGGTGCTGGGCTGGAAGGAGTTCGAGATGGAAGTGGTCCGCGATACCGCGGACAACTGCATCATCGTCTGCTCGATCGAAAACCTGGACCCGATGGGCGTGCACACCGGTGACTCGATCACCGTGGCGCCGGCGCAGACCCTGACCGACAAGGAATACCAGCGCCTGCGCGACGCCTCCATCGCCGTGCTGCGCAAGATCGGCGTCGATACCGGTGGCTCGAACGTGCAGTTCGGCATCAACCCGAAGACCGGCCGCGTGGTCGTCATCGAGATGAACCCGCGCGTGTCGCGTTCCTCGGCACTGGCCTCCAAGGCCACCGGCTTCCCGATCGCCAAGGTCGCCGCCAAGCTGGCCGTGGGCTACACCCTGGACGAACTGAAGAACGAAATCACCGGTGGCCTGACCCCGGCGTCGTTCGAGCCGTCCATCGACTACGTCGTTACCAAGATTCCGCGCTTCGCCTTCGAGAAGTTCCCGGCTGCCGACGCCCGCCTGACCACCCAGATGAAGTCGGTGGGCGAGGTGATGGCGATGGGCCGTACCTTCCAGGAGTCGGTGCAGAAGGCGCTGCGTGGCCTGGAAACCGGCAAGGTCGGCTTCGACCCGACCGGCCTGGACCTGAGCAATGAAGAAGACCTGCAGACCCTGCGCCGCGAGCTGAAGGCCCCGGGCCCGGAGCGCCTGTTCTTCGTCGCCGATGCGTTCCGTGCTGGCATGAGCGTGGAAGAGATCTACGCACTGTCGTTCATCGATCACTGGTTCCTGGACCAGATCGAGGAAATCATCGCGGCCGAAGCCGACGTCGCTGCCGGTGGCATCGACGCGCTGGACGCCGCCCGCCTGCGCAAGCTGAAGCGCGCTGGCTTCTCCGACGCGCGCCTGGCGCAGCTGACCGGCACCAACGAAGCCGCCATCCGCGCGCTGCGTCGTGCGCACAAGGTGCGCCCGGTCTACAAGCGCGTGGATTCCTGCGCCGGTGAGTTCTCCACCGGCACCGCCTACCTGTACTCGACCTACGAGGACGAGTGCGAGGCCGCGCCGAGCAACCGCGACAAGATCATGATCCTGGGTGGTGGCCCGAACCGCATCGGCCAGGGCATCGAGTTCGACTACTGCTGCGTGCACGCGGCACTGGCGCTGCGCGAGGATGGCTATGAAACCATCATGGTCAACTGCAACCCGGAAACCGTGTCGACCGACTACGACACCTCCGACCGCCTGTACTTCGAACCGCTGACCCTGGAAGACGTGCTGGAAATCGTCGAACTGGAACAGCCGAAGGGCGTGATCGTGCAGTACGGCGGCCAGACCCCGCTGAAGCTGGCGCGCGCGCTGGAAGCCAACGGCGTGCCGGTGATCGGCACCAGCCCGGACTCCATCGACCTAGCCGAAGACCGTGAGCGCTTCCAGCAGCTGGTGGACAAGCTGGGCCTGAAGCAGCCGCCGAACCGCATCGCCCGCAACGACCAGGAAGCCCTGCTGCTGGCCCGCGAGATCGGCTACCCGCTGGTGGTGCGCCCGAGCTACGTACTGGGCGGCCGTGCGATGGAAATCGTCTACGGCGAAGCCGACCTGGCCCGCTATGTGCGCGACGCGGTCAAGGTGTCCAACGATTCGCCGGTGCTGCTGGACCGCTTCCTCGACAATGCCGTGGAGTGCGACGTCGACATCATTGCCGATGCCCAGGGCAACGTCCTGATCGGCGGCGTGATGGAGCACATCGAAGAAGCCGGCGTGCACTCGGGCGATTCCTCGTGCTCGCTGCCGCCGTACTCGCTGTCGGCTGAAACCCAGGCCGAGCTGCGTCGCCAGGTGGTGGAACTGGCCAAGGCCCTGAACGTGGTCGGCCTGATGAACACCCAGTTCGCGATCCAGACCAGCGATGAAGGTGCCGACACCATCTACCTGCTGGAAGTGAACCCGCGTGCTTCGCGCACCGTGCCGTTCGTGTCCAAGGCCACCGGCATGCCGCTGGCCAAGATCGCCGCCCGCTGCATGGCCGGCAAGACCCTGGCCGAGCAGGGCGCGACCAAGGAAATCGTGCCGGACTACTACTCGGTGAAGGAGGCGATCTTCCCGTTCGCCAAGTTCCAGGGCGTCGACCCGATCCTCGGGCCGGAGATGCGCTCCACCGGTGAGGTGATGGGCGTCGGCCGCACCTTCAACGCTGCCTTCGCGCGTGCGCAGGAAGCCGGTGGCATCAAGGCACCGCCGGTCGGCAAGGCCTTCGTCTCGGTCCGCGATCCGGACAAGAAGCGCGTGCTGCCGGTGGCCAAGGCGCTGCTGGCGCGTGGCTACAGCCTGGTCGCCACCCGTGGCACCGCCGCGTGGCTGCAGCAGCACGGCATGGACTGCGAGATCATCAACAAGGTGGTCGAAGGCCGTCCGCACATCGTCGACTCGATCAAGAACGGCGAGATCGTCTACATCGTCAACACGACCGAAGGTCGTTCGGCGATCAACGACTCGTTCTCGATCCGTCGCGAGGCGCTGCAGCATCGCGTCACCTACTCGACCACCATTGCCGGCGCCAAGGCGCTGGTGGATTCACTGGAATTCCGCGGCACCGGCCCTGTCTGGTCGCTGCAGGAGCTGCACAAGGAGTTGAATGCATGAGAGCCCCCATCACGATGAAGGGCGCGCAGAAGCTGCGCGACGAACTGGATCACCTGAAGTCGGTCAAGCGCCCGAAGGTGATCGCTGCGATCGCCGAAGCGCGTGAGCATGGCGACCTGAAGGAGAACGCCGAGTACCACGCCGCGCGCGAGGAACAGGGCTTCATCGAAGGCCGCATCAAGCAGCTGGAAGGCGAGCTGTCGCACGCCGAGATCATCGACGTGAGCAAGCTCAACGCTGGCTCCAAGGTGGTGTTCGGCGCCAGCGTGACCCTGGCCGACGTGGAAACCGACGAAGAGAAGAAGTACCAGATCGTCGGTGACCTGGAAGCGGACATCAAGCTGGGCCTGATCGCGATTTCCTCGCCGGTGGCGCGCGCGATGATCGGCAAGCTGGAAGGCGATTCGATCGTGATCGACGCCCCGGCCGGCCAGCGCGAGTACGAGATCGTCAGCGTCAGCTACGTGGACTGACCCGGTGGCAACGGCGACCCTGCTGTTGCCCGCGCGCAGCCGCTTTGCCGCGGCTGCGCTGCCTGATGACGTGGCGCGTGCCCTGGGCCGCGCCAACGCCTCGCAGTTCGAAGCCGGCGAGCGGGCGCAGCTGCAGCGCCATTTCACGGTCGCCGCGCCGCACTGGCCGGTGGCCGCACTGAGCCGCCAGCGTGACGTCGGCGATGCTGCCGGCGCGTGCTGGCTGCGTGCCGATCCGGCCCGCATGGTGCCGGACATGCACGGCGCGCGGATGATGGCCTACGGCGAAACGCTGCGGCCGACGCTGGCCGACTGTCTGGCCCTGCTGCCGGTGCTGCAGCCGTTGTTCGCCGATGCCGGGTTCGTGCTTGACGCGCCCGACCCCTCGCGCTGGTACCTGCGGCTGCCGATCGACAGCGAGCTGCCGGACTTCGACAGTCCGGACGAGGTGCTGGGCGATGACCTGTTCTCGCACCTGCCGGAAGGCGAGGGTGGCCGCCGCTGGCGGGCGTTGATGACCGAGGCGCAGGTGTTGTTGCACAACCATTCCTGGAACCAGCAGCGCGCCGCGCAGGGACAACAGCCGATCAATTCGCTGTGGTTCTGGGGCGGTGGCGTGATGCCGGTATCGGTCAGCACGGCGCATGCGCAGGTGCGCAGTCGTGATGCCCTGCTGCAGGGCCTGGCTCTGGCGGCAGGCGTCGCCGTGGATGGCGAGCAGGCGGTGGATGCACTGGTCGACCTGCGCCAGCTGCGCTCCCTGCATCAGCTCGGCAATGATGCGATCCGTCCGCTGCTGGCTGCGCTGAAGCGTGGCGAGCTGCAGCGACTGGTGCTGGATTTCGAGGATGGCCTGCAGTTCCAGCTGGATCGTGGCCAGCGCTGGCAGTTCTGGAAGAAGCCGCGGCAGCTTCACGATTGATCGGGGTCGGATCCGT
>NZ_JAOCFV010000036.1:0-47204 GCF_029842145.1 Stenotrophomonas sp. GD03794 | reverse complement strand
AAGCGCGCTCGCCGAAGCGAGTGGGGGTGTCGTCCAGTCGGACCTCGCCGCGCTCGCCATGCGCGTGCGGGCTGCCTATCCGGCCAGTCCGTGGGATTGGCGGACCACGCAGCCGGATCACGTACTGCAGGAGGATATTGTGCTGACTGAAAGCCTGCAGATGCGCAGCGCGCCGTTGTACGACGCGGTGGTGGTGACGGGGGAACTGGCAGGGAAGGGAGTCACGTGCAAGGTGCGCAAGTCGGGAGAGGAGGGGCGCCTTTACGCCCAGCAGGTCAGCAGCCCATTGATCACCGTGCCGGCAGCCGGCGCGGAGCGGGGCAGGAACATCCTGTGCGATCGCGGAGAGCAGGCTGCTGTCGACCTGACTGTGCCGTTGTTCGCGAAGCCACTCAAGGCTGGGGAGGTTGGGCTGCTGCTGCCGCTGGACCTGGTAGAGGTTGTCGGTGCTGATGGCACGTGGCACGGCCAGTGCGAGTCGCTGCGGATCGAAGTGTCTGCCGACGACCGGGCGGTGGTGATTGAGCAGACAGCAACCCTGGAGAGGCACTACACCGATGCGGACTGACCTTTGGGATCAATTTGGCGATCTGGTTGGCGGCAGCCCGCGGCTGATCGCTACCGTCACCGCGCACAACTCTGATGGCACCAGCAGTTTGACCACCTACGACGGGGTGCAGATGCGCGCGTTCGGGCAGCTGCAGCTTACGGTTCCGTACAACGTCTGGGTGCGTGGCGGTAGGTTGGTGGAAGCTGCTCCGAACCTGCCGCTCTATGAATTGACCGTTTGACGAAACAGGGCGCTGCCTAGGTGTCGGCAACCATCGCGGCAACGGCGCAAATCAAACGACCTGCACGAGCAGGTCTTCGCGATTGTTTCGTGGCGTGTTCACCGCGCGGCTGACCCGATAGGCCTCCATGGCCGGAGGCTCGCTGGCCAGCAACATCGCCATCGCGTCGTCGGGGCTGGCGGCCATCCACTCATCGATCTGGCCGGCCTGCAACCACACCGGCATGCGGTCGTGGATGTCGGCCGAGACGCCGCTGCTGTCACCTGTGATGATGGTGAAGGTGCCCAGGTTGCCGTCGGGCAGCAGGGGGCTGGTGTCCTCCCACAGGCCGGCGGCCAGCAGCGGCCCGGTGGCGTGGATGAACCACGGGTCTTTCTTGCCGTCCTCGGGGCTCACCGACCACTCGTAGTAGCCGGCCATGGGGATCACGCACCGGCGCTTCTTGAACGCCGACCGGTAGGAGGGCTTGGTGGCCACCGTCTCGATGCGGGCGTTGATGGTCGATCCCTGCAGGCCCTTGGCCTTTGCCCAGAACGGCAGCAGACCCCAGGCCAGGCGGGTGACCTGCCGGCCTTCGTCGCGATCCAGGATCACTGAGGCGCGCTGCGTCGGCGCCAGGTTGTAGCTGGGCTGGATCTCGGCCAGGCCGGGGGCAAGGTCAGCCAACCCCGGCTGGCCGAAGTCGATCACGGGGAGCTGGACGAATCGGCCGCACATGGCCGGAGCCTAGCCCGGCCGAGCGTGGCCGGGGCGTGTAGGGCCCGGGCGAACTGTGACGCCTGCCCGGTGCCGTGCACGTCATCCTTACGGTAGCGGTTCTACGCTCGGGCTCCCCATGGAGGCCGGAGAGAGACATGCCCAACAGGGCTGTTGTATTTGTCAGCGAAGCGGTCGGCGACCTGACCATGGCCCACCTGTCCAGGATCATGGCGGACGCAGAGCGATTCAATCGCACCGCCGGAGTTACCGGGGTCACGCTGTTCGATGGACAGAGGTTCCTCGCTTACATGGAGGGGCCGCCCGACGGCCTGGATGTGGCCTTCTCCAGAGCGGCGGGCGCCACCAGCCATTCAAGCCTGATCGAGATTGCACGGGGTCGGGTTGGGCAGCGCCGGCTTCCCTATTGGCCGATGCGTTGCATCCCCCTTTCGCCGCCGGAGCTGGTGCAGCTGGTGCGGGCCGATTGGACTTCCTTCCTGCAGCGGGGAGGCGATCAAGTCGCCCCAGCCACCGCCATGGAGATGCTGGTGGCACTGGTCGAACCATTCGCCGAGGCTGCTTAAGCAGCGCCGCGCTGGCGCAAGCGCAGTGGACAGAGGGTAGGGCGACGGCCATAGTCACGGCTGGCCAATGGACGTGCCCAATGAGCATCCTCAACGTTCTGATCAGCCGTGACCAGCTTGTCGTTGCAGTGGATACGCTTGCCGAGGATGCGCTGACTGGCGCCTACTCTGCTGGTGCCAAGGTGCTCCTGATACCTCAGCACAACGTGCTGCTGGCCACGAGGGGCGGGGCCCAGTTCTTCCTGAAGATCTACGAGCTGGCTCTGCAGGCGAGCTTTCGGGCCGACTTCTCCATTGAGCAGCTTTCGGCCGAGATGGGACCTGTAATGGACCAACTTTGGTTGAACTATGAGAAGGCGGCCGCAGAGGCTGACCTGCCTATCGAACAGCTGGGGGCCGAGATTGTCCTGGGTGGTTGGTCGCCTAGAAACGGCAGAATGATTGCCACGGTCTACGCCAAGAGCGACAGTCGGCAGGCTACGTCAGTGCAGCCGATCGGCGGCCAGTTCGCGTCACCAGGTGATCCACTCAAAGGCGTGGCGCCGAGCATGCTGCAGGTCGACTTGATGGCGGCGGGACGTCTCCAGGCAAACTACCTCAACGAGGAGATGGGCCGGCAAGTCGCCGGAGGGCGTCTGTTGATCGGGTTCTTGCAGCAGGGCCAGGCGGTGGTGAAGGACCTGGGACTGATCTGACGCTATGGGCTAGGGGAGCTGGACGAATCGGCCGCACATGGTCGGAGGGTAGTCCTGCCGGGCGTGCCCAGCATGTGTAGGACATAGGCCCTACTTAACGTTCTATTTGCCTGATGACTAAGGCAGCAAGCGACAGACGCTAGTCTTCTGAGTCAGATTCTGAGCATTGAGGATGCTTAGGGGCGATGCGGGTGGAACTTCGCCGAGATCCTTGCTGCGAGCACGCGGATTTGCTCTAGCTTTTCGTCGTCTGGCTGGCGATGAGCTTGCTCGAACGTACCGCCTGTGACGACAGCATTTAGTTCATCACCGATGAGCTGTGCTTCGTCGATGGTCGTTCTTGATACTCCAAAGCCGCTCAAGTTGTGGATTCTGTTCCCAACATCCTCGAACAGGCCTTTGATCTTGGATTCCGCGGCAGCATCCTTTCCCGACGTTCGCCAATACGCTATGGCCTCGCGCGTCAGTGATTCTAAGCCATTGTCCACGGCATCTAGCCGTAGGTCTAGGCGGGCTCCTGCGCGATTTGCTGTGTTCGCACTACGCGCTGAGAAGTACCCAAAGAGGCCGCCGGCAGCCGCCCCTGCAACTCCACCGACAACGCCGCCTACGATAGCTGCGAACAGTCCGTCATCCATATTTTGAAGTCACTTTCCTAGAGGTACGGCCTTCTCGATATACGAAGATATACGCGACGGATATCGCATTGCGCCCGTTGAATTCGCAACCAAAGATAGATGCTTATCCAGATACGCCTTGGTAAAGCCGCAGTAGCGGATCAGGCCGCCGAAGGCCTCTTCTAAGAAGGATGATCCAAAGCCCTCGGTATTGTCTAGGATTACCTGGACTTGGTCATATTCCTTGAGCGCAGGCACAAGGAACTTGTCACGGAAGACTTCGCCGCTGAAGTCGCCGTCTTCTTCGTGCCTGCCAGCAGGAACGTTTGAGAAGTCTCGGCTGATATTGATGATCTTCATTTCATTCTTGACCATAGTCTTCAATAACCCACTCGATAAATGTTCCGTCGAAGGGGGAGGGAACAGCGAAAGAGCGTTCCTTTTCTACTTCATTCTCTCGGCTGTACACGTACGAGGCACGATTTGTAATAACACGCAACTGACCGCGAGAATTATGAGAGTCGACGTAACCCTTGATGTTCTCGCGTAAGCCTTTGCCGCGGTGAACTTCTCCAGTCTGCGATCTATTCTCACCATCCTTCGCGAACGCTGCTCGAACGATATGGGCATCGTCCTTCAGTAAATCAAACGGCACAACTTTGCGGATCGATTCCCATACCTTGCTGCGCGGCAGCGTCCGAGCAATGCCAACACCATGGTCCACTACCATGACAGTCATCGTACGCCGCTCAGCGTTCACGGAAGCTGAAATCCACCAGCGCTTGGGCCCCGATTCACGATCGTCAGGATAGGCATGCTGGGAGACGTTGGTCATTGCCTCCACGAGCCCTTCGTACAGGGCCTCTCGGTCTGCCACCGTTGGACCAAGTTCCTCAATTGAGGTCCGCAACCGCCTGGCAGGCTCCCCTGGACTCCTATGCCCTGTCTGAAATGGAACATATCGATCCTCACCTGCAACAATGGGATCATTTGCAACTCGACGAGTGTGCAGGACCTCGAAAAAGCCCATCTCCCGCAGACGGCGTCGGACACTTGGTGTCCAATTGTTAATATCGAAGGCGCGCAGCCATTTCGCCTCTGTCCGCTCGCGCCATTGATCGCACTCAGCAACCAGCAGTAGGGCTGCCGCTGGGGAGATATCCTTCAACGCTGCCAGGTCGATCAGATGGTTGCCTTGAAGAGACGTGGTGACGCGCACGTTCCTGAAGAACTCCATCGTCGCTTGGTAGTTGTCGTCTAAGTCGAGCACTGGCGGAGGGGTGAGTACCCTACGGCTGATCTTCTTGCCCAAGCGGTTGAAGTGTGGCCGCATGGGAGCAACTTTCCGCACCTGGGCTAGCGTCTCCTTGCCTGCTCTTGATCGGGCTGCACGTATGACCAGACGCTCCAGCCGTCGCTTCTCCCTCTTGGCAGCAACGCGCCGCCGCTTCCATGTGGCTGATTTTCTCACGGTTCCCCCCGAATGAACCCGTGAATGATAGGTGATTGTATCGAGAGTCGCAGCTTCTGAGACGTCCCCGGGTATTCTCCCGCCATGCTTCCCTCGCACGGCTACCAAGGCTTCCGCACCGCTCCCGTTCCCTCTGGCTGGGTCCAGATGGGGGAGAGCTGGGTGTTGTGGTGGAGCGGTCGACAGATCGCCAACATCAGATGCGGCAAGGATGGCGCTGTGCGCGTGCGTCTGGACGCTCGGAAGATGTGGCAGATCAAGGAGGTTCCGGCCGCCAGCATCGCCCAGGGCAAGCGCTACGCCGAGCGGTGGTGCGCAGTCCGGCTCTACCCGGAGATGCGCCTGCGCGCGGCTGTGGCCCGGCTGCTGGACACTACGCCAGCCGAACTGCTCGAACCGCTGCCCGGCCTGCCGCCGACCCGTGAGCAGCAGCAACAGGCCCGGCGCTTGGCCGAGGCCGGAGCGATGGAGATCGAGCGGATCAAGGAAGCGCTGGAGCCGCGCCGACCGCCGAAGGAGACCAAGCCCCGCCCGAAGGACGCGAGCAAAGCTTGGATGAGGGCAGGGCTGCAGCAGCTACGCCGCGGCGTCTGACCCGCCTACGTAATGGGATCATCCGGCAGATCTCGGACTTCTTCGCCTCCCCGCCATTCGCCCGTCTGGCGGTCCACATGAAGAATGCGCGCGCTGCCGCGTTTCGCGACCAGCACAAGATCTATGGTGCCCTTCCAGGATCGCGTCTGTGCCGGCTCGGTTCCCCGGTGGTAGATCGAGATGCGCTCGAAGGTGTCGGCCACCAGCTGGCGGGCCTTGGTCCGCGCGTCATAATCCAGCGCTTTCACGCCTTCCTGTAGTTCGGCCCATGCTTTGGCCACAGCCGGTGTGGGCGAGCTCGCGACTGCTGCCAGTTCGTGCTCTAGCGCTTCTACTTCGGATTGTTGCTCGACCAGCGCTGCTTCCAACTCTCTGGCCCGGCGCATGAATGCGGCCGGCGCGTCTCCTGCGTCATCTGCCAGCATGGCATCGGTGATCCGCTCAATCTTCGCGGTAGTGTCAGCTACCCGCGTACGCGCAACAGCCAATCTGCCGCTCAGCGCCTCAGTTCTATCCCCACCTTCAAGCAACCGGGCTAGATTCATCTGGTCCGCGCAGTAACTCATGATCGCGTGTTCAATGGGTACGACGCTGCAGCTGCCAGCAATGGCGCAGCCCATGCCCTGGGAGTTCCCCACGCATATCAACCGCCGGTGCCCGTGCTGCGGTCCGCCGTCTTCGCGGCGACCGCGGTTCATCAGGTTCTGCGCGACCATTGCCGACCCGCAGTAGCCGCAGTATGAGATCCGCAAGCCGGTGATCAGGCCGGGAATCTCACCAGTGCCCTTCTGTTTCGCCCGCTGCTCGGTCGCCTGCTGCAGGTCCGCGAACTGCTCGGCGCTCATGAGGGGCGGGTAGTACTCGGCCAGGCGGTACTCTTCGCCATCGATCTCCAGGACTTTTTCACCAATCAGGGCCCTGTTTCGCAGGATCCGGTAGAGCTGGCCAGCCGGGTTGCCGCCGTTGGTCAATTGCAGGCCTTCTTCAGCAAGGGTGCGCATGATCCTGACGGCTCCGTGGCCGTCCCTGAACATGCGGATTGCCAGCTTTACCGCCTCGGCGCGCTCTGGCACGAGCTGAAACGTCTTGGTCTCCGGGTCCAGCCGGGTCCAGCTAGGGTCCTTGCCGTTCCGGATGACCCCGCGCCAGGTCCCGTCCTGCCACCCCTTGCATTGGCGATGGATGGCAGCGCGCACGCGCTTGCTCTTGGTGTCCGATTCCTCGTGCGCACGGATCATCACCAGCAGGCTGTAGACAAGGTCCATGGGCTGGGCCTTGAGGCCGGCGCGGTTGTACTCCCGTCCGTCGCTGGCGGTTACCACCGTGATTCCGGCATTGATGATCTGCGCCAGCTGGGCCTGCGCTTGGATGGGCTCTGCGCGGCTCAGGCGGTCGAGACCTTCAACGATCAGGACCGAGCCGGCCGGGATGCGGCCCTCATCAATCGCGGCCAGGAAGACGCCCAGCGCGCCCTTGGTTACATGCCGTTGGTGGTACGCGGAGAGGCCTTCATCCTGCATGGACAGGGCGGCATCGAGAGCCATGCCGTGTTCGGCCGCCCAGCGCTTGGCATACTCCAGCTGCCGGTCGGCACTGCTGCCAGCTGCCTGTTTTGGATCACTGAAGCGCAAGTAGCTGTAAACTCTCGCCTTTGTAGCCATAGCGCCAGGTCAAAGTCGTGTCGGATCGTAGAAGTATAGGGTTTGTTTCATTGGGGTGCCCGAAGGCCCTTGTCGATTCCGAGCGCATCCTCACCCAGTTGCGGTCCGAGGGATACGACATCGTTCCGTCCTACGATTCGGCCGACGTGGTGGTGGTCAATACCTGCGGCTTCATCGATTCGGCGGTGACCGAGTCGCTGGACGCGATCGGCGAGGCGATGAACCAGAACGGCAAGGTCATCGTCACAGGCTGCCTGGGCAAGCGCCCGGAGCAGATCCGCGAGGCCTATCCGAACGTGCTGGCGGTGTCCGGCCCGCAGGACTACCAGAGCGTGATGGAAGCGGTGCACGAAGCGCTGCCGCCCAAGCACGATCCGTTCGTGGACCTGGTGCCCGACTACGGCATCAAGTTGACCCCGCGCCACTACGCGTATCTGAAGATTTCCGAAGGCTGCAACCACAAGTGCAGCTTCTGCATCATTCCGTCGATGCGCGGCAAGCTGGTTTCGCGCCCGGTGGATGAGGTGCTGCGTGAAGCCGAGCGCCTGGTGCGCGGTGGCGTGCGTGAGCTGCTGGTGGTATCGCAGGACACCTCGGCCTACGGCGTGGACGTGAAGTACGCCGAGAAGATGTGGCGCGACAAGGCCTACCAGACCCGTCTGAAGGCGCTGTGCGAAGGCCTGTCCGAGCTGGATGCCTGGGTGCGCATGCACTACGTCTACCCGTATCCGCACGTGGACGAGGTGGTGCCGCTGATGGCCGAGAATCGCATCCTGCCGTACCTGGACATCCCGTTCCAGCACGCCAGCCCGCGCATCCTGCGCCTGATGAAGCGCCCCGGCGCGGTCGAGAAGACCCTGGAGCGCGTGCAGAACTGGCGCCGCATCGCGCCGGACATCACCGTGCGTTCGACCTTCATCGTGGGTTTCCCTGGCGAGACCGAGGCCGAATTCGAAGAGCTGCTGTCGTTCCTGGACGAAGCGCAGCTGGACCGCGTGGGTGCGTTCGCCTATTCGCCGGTCGATGGTGCCACCGCCAACGACCTGCCGGATGCGGTTCCGGAGGAAGTGAAGCAGGAGCGCCTGGCCCGCTTCATGGAAAAGCAGGCGCAGATTTCCGCCGCACGCCTGGAAGCCAAGATTGGTACCGTGCAGCAGTGCCTGGTCGACGCCATCGAAGGTGATATCGCCGTGGCCCGTTCCAAGGCCGATGCGCCGGAGATCGACGGCCTGGTGCACATCCAGAACGCCGACCAGGTGCCGTTGCGCGTGGGTGAGTTCGTCGACGTGGAAATCACCGAGAGCGACGAGCACGACCTGTATGGTGACGCGCTGCCGGCCGCCACCCGCCCGGCATTCGATCTCAAGATGCTGTGACCGCGGCGACGGCCGCCGCCGGTGACGGCAGCGGTGTCCGCCGCTTCGTGCCGCCGCCGCGTGCGGCGGTCGATCCGCAGGTGTTCGCGCACCCGGTGTTCGCCGGGTTGCGCGACGTTCGTGATCTGTTGGAAGGCCCGGAGTGGCCGGCCGTCGCCGCGCTCGATGCGCGCCTGTCACTGCCCGGCAAGCACTTGATCGAGCAGGATGCCACGCTGCTGGCAGACGGCCTGCACTATGAAGCCCGCATCGCGCAGGGCCGCATCGCCACCCGCGCCGACAACTGGCATGACCTGTTCAATGCACTGGTGTGGGCCCGCTACCCGCAGCTCAAGCTGGCGCTCAATGCGCAGCAATGCCGGCATATCGAGGCCATGCCGCCCGGCCAGCGCAACCGCGCGCAGGCGGCACTGACCCAGTTCGACGAAACCGGTGTGATCGTGCGCGTGCGCGACAACACGTTGCTGCGCGCGTGGGACCTGCACGACTGGCGTGTGCTGTTCGAACCGGCATGCTGGCAGAGCGGTGACATCGCCATCGCTGCGGTATTCGGTCATGCGCTGATGGAGCAGGCGCTGCTGCCGGGGCGTTTGCTGGTTGGCAAGTGCGTGGTGGTGCAGGGCAAGGACGATGAGGCCAGCATTGCCGAGGTGGCTGCCGCCATCGCCGAGCACAGGGCTGTGACCGATCCCCTGCAGTTGCGTCCGCTGCCGCTGGCTGGCATCCCGGGTTGGTACGAAGGACAGGATGCCGCCTTCTACGCCAGTACCGATTACTTCCGACCGCTGCGTGCCGGCCGCCAGTACCCGTTGCCGCTGGCGCGGTGGCCGTTGTAGCGCCGAGCCCATGCTCGGCTGCGTATGCCCATCAGCCGAGCATGGGCTCGGCGCTACAAAGGGCAGGCAGTCGAGCAGGGCTCGACGCTACACAGGCGCGTATTCCACCCCGATCACCGCAAAGGTGAACTGGCCGCCGGGCAGTTCCACCGAAAATTCATCATCCAGCCGCTTCTTCAGCAGCGCCCTCGCCAGTGGTGAATCGATGCTGATCCAGCCCAGGCCAGCATCGGTCTCATCCGGCCCGACGATTCGGTAGCGGCTGGTGTCGCCGCTGTCCACGTTCTCCAGTTCCACCCACGCACCGAAGAACACCGCCTGCGGATCGGTCGGCGTGGTATCGACCACGCGCAGCGATTCCAGGCGCTTGGTCAGGTAGCGCACGCGGCGGTCGATCTCGCCCAGCTGCTTCTTGCGGTAGGTGTACTCGGCATTCTCGGAGCGGTCGCCTTCCGCTGCAGCAGCGGCCAGGGCCTTGACCACTTCCGGCCGTCGCAACCGCCACAGCTCATCCAGTTCGGCCTTCAACCGGGCATGGCCGGAGGCGGTGATCAGGGCAGTGCTTTTTTCTGCGGGGGGACGCCAACGGGACATGCAATGCGACTTCTTTTCTGGATGACGAAGGTGAGAGGGGTCGGAGCCCTCCCTGGCGGGAGGGATCCGACCCGTGGGTCAGAGCCCTTTCCCGGGGAAAGGGCTCTGACCTCGGCAGCGACAGATCAGCGCTTGCCGCCGAAGATGCCACCCAGCAGGCCGCGCACGATCTGGTTGCCCAGCTTGGTGCCGACGGTACGCGTGGTCTGCTTGGCCATGGTCTCGATCATGCCCTGGCGGCGCTTGGTGCCGAAGATCGCATCCTTGATCGCCTGGCCGAAACCGCCTTCCTGCGCTTCGTCCTGCTCGCGGCTGCGGGCGGCGGGAGCCTGCGCCTGCTCGACCGTCTTCTGCGCGCGCTGGGCCAGCAGCTCGGCGGCCGATTCGCGGTTGATCGCGGTGTCGTAGCGGGTGCCGACCGGGCTGCCGGCACGCACCTGGGCGCGCTCGGCCTCGGTGATCGGTCCCATCCGGCAGCGCGGCGGCGCGATCATCGTCTGCTGCACCGGCATCGGTACGCCCTTGTCCTGCAGCGTGGAGACCAGGGCCTCACCGGTGCCGAGCTGGCTCAATACCTTGGCCACGTCCAGCTTGGGGTTCGGCACGAAAGTCTCGGCGGCGGTCTTCACCGCCTTCTGGTCGCGCGGGGTGAACGCGCGCAGCGCATGCTGCACGCGGTTGCCGAGCTGGCCGAGGATGTTGCCTGGCACGTCGTCGGGGAACTGCGAGCAGAAGTACACACCCACGCCCTTGGAGCGGATCAGGCGCACCACCTGCTCGATACGCTGCACCAGCGAGGCCGGTGCGTCGTCGAACAGCAGGTGGGCCTCGTCGAAGATGAAGACCAGCTTCGGCTTGTCCAGGTCGCCCACTTCCGGCAGCTGCTCGAACAGTTCCGACAGCAGCCACAGCAGGAAGGTGGAGTACAGCTTGGGCTTGAGCACCAACTGGTCGGCGGCGAGGATGCCGATCATGCCGCGGCCGTCGTGGTTGACCCGCATGATGTCGGCCAGTTCCAGCGCCGGTTCGCCGAAGAAGTTCTCGCCACCGTCCTGCGCCAGGCGCAGCACCGAACGCTGGATCGCGGCGATCGACTGCGCGCTGACCAGGCCGTACTCGGTGGAGATGTCCTTGCGCTCCTCGGCGACCAGGCCGAGCAGGGCGCGCAGGTCATCCATGTCCAGCAGCAGCAGGCCGCGGTCGTCGGCCAGCTTGAATACGATATCGAGCACCCCGGCCTGGGTGTCGTTCAATTCGAGGATGCGCGACAGCAGGGTCGGGCCCATCTCACTGACGGTGGTGCGCACCGGGTGGCCGAGCTTGCCGTACAGGTCCCAGAAAATGGTCGGGCTGGCGGCCGGCGCATAGTCGGCCACGCCGATCTCGGCCGCGCGCTTGAGCAGGTTCTCGGCACCGGTGCCGGGCACGGCCAGGCCTGACACATCGCCCTTCACATCGGCCAGGAACACCGGCACGCCCAGCCGCGAGAAGCCCTCGGCCAGGGTCATCAGGGTTACGGTCTTGCCGGTACCGGTGGCGCCGGCCACCAGGCCGTGGCGGTTGCCGAGTTTCGGCAGCAGGGTGACGGCAATATCGTCGGTGATGCCTTTGCCGAGCAGAATCGGATCCATGGTCCAGCCCTTGTGGTGAATAGCCCAATGTTAACCGCCGGCGGTGACGGTCCGAAGGTCGGCTTGCCCGGACCTTGGCGGCGCCGCTACTCTGCCTGCCTGTTTCGCACACAGTGCCATCAATGCCCGTTCCTGTCCTGATTTCCCGTGGTTGGCCGCTGCTGGCCCTGGCCGGCCTGGTTTCCCTGGCGCCCGACGCCCATGCGCAGCGGGTTTCGGCCCGGGACAAGGCGAAGGTCGATGCGCTGCAGCAGCGCATGACCGTTGCCGAGAAGCGCTACAGCGATGCGCTGCTGCTGGTCGCCAATGCCGACCCCAAGGGCAGCAACGAGGCCGACGCCGCGCTGGAGGACATGGAGGATGTCCTCAACGACTGCGTCAAGCAGAAGGGCTGCCAGATGGGCACCCTGCTGGCCAGCTACAAGCGCCTGCTCAAGCATGACGCCGATGCCGCTGCCAGCGATGACGTGGCCGACGAGGGCGGCGACCGTCTGGAAGCCGACCCCGACCATATCGGCCCGCTCACCGCCGACGTGCCGGAGGCCGCGCGCGCTGCCGCGCTGCTGAACGACAAGCGGCACGCCTTCGACAGCATGGTCGAGTACAACCCGGCGGTGCAGGCCGGCATCCGCCGCTGGCTGACCGACATGCGCCCGGCGCTGCTGACCAGCTACGAGAATTACCAGAACCTGCGCGCGGTGATGTGGCCGGAGTGGGAGAAGCGAGGCCTGCCCGAGGCACTGCTGTTCGGCATCATGGCCAAGGAATCCAATGGCCGTGTGCATGCCTCCTCGCGTGCCGGCGCGGCTGGCCTGATGCAGTTCATGCCGGCCACCGGCCGCCGCTTCGGCCTGGGCCCGGACGGCACCGGCTTCGATACCCGTTTCGACGCGCGTAGCGCGGCCGAGGCCAGCGCCAGCTATCTCAACGAACGCCTGCGCGAACTGAACAACAACGTGGAAATGTCGGTGGCCGCCTACAACGGTGGTGAAGGCCGTGCCGCGCGCGTGTTCAAGCAGAGCGCTGGGCAGAGCTTCTGGACCGACAGCGTCTACAACCAGTTCCCTGGCGAGACCAAGGACTATGTGCCGATGGTGATCGCCGCGGCCTGGATCTTCCTGCACCCGCAGCAGTACGGCGTGGAGTTCCCGAAGATCAGCGCGCAGCCGGCCACGCTGCGCCTGGCCAAGTCCACCACCATCTACGAACTGACCATCTGCCTGGGCAGCCACGGCACCCGTGATGGCTACATGCGCGCGCTGCGCAACCTCAACCCGCGCTATGAAGCCGATGGCTGGATTCCGGCCGGCACGCTGATCAACGCCACTACCCGCATCGCTGGCCTGTACCAGCGCAACTGCGTCAGTGGCCCGCGTGCCGACCTGGCCCGCACCCTGATCACCGCTGATCTGAACGCGGCGATCAAGCGCCCGACCGCGGCCAGCTATACCGGCAGCGTGGCGGTGGGCGGCGTGGTGCCGGTGGCCGATGCGGCAGCGTCCACCAGCGTGCCGACCGCACCGGTGGCCGCGGTGGCGACGCCACGCCCGGCACCGGCCCGACCGAAACCCGTGCGCAGCCACAAGGTGGGCAAGGGCGAGACCCTGGGCGCCATTGCCGCGAAGTTCCAGTGCGACGTGCCGACCCTGGCCCGCGCCAACGGCCTGAAAGCCCCGGCCTACAGTCTGCGCCACGGCCAGACGCTGAAGCTGCAGGGCTGCGACAAGTAATCCCCACGACCCCCGGAACCCGCATGGACCTCGAAGACACCCGCAACCTGTTCGCCAACCTCCGCGAAAACACCGACTGGGACATCAACGGCCCATTGCTGTGGGGGTATTTCTTCGTCCACTCCAGCGCCGAGCCGCTGCAGGTACTGGCCGACCACCTGCAGGCGCAGGGCTACAGCTTTGTCGAGCTGTTCGAACAGGAGCCGGAAGAGGGCGACGCGCCGTTCCACGTGCTGCACGTGGAGCGCGTGGAAATCCACGACGAAGCCTCGCTGGACCGCCGCAACCAGGAATTCGCTGCCCTGGCCGCGGAAAAGGGCGTGGAAGACTACGACGGCATGGACGTCGGCCCGGCCCCGGCCCTGCAGTAGCGCGCGTACCGGTAGTGCCGGCCGCTGGCCGGCAATGCTCGTCGCGTTGGATCAACGGAGATGCCGGCCAGCGGCCGGCACTACCGAAGCCTCAGCGCAGCTTCGCCAGCGCCTGGCCCAGCTGCACCGGGCTTTCGGCGCCCAGCTGCGGGGCGAACTCGGCCACGCCCGGCGGCAGCAGCACGATCACGGTCGAGCCGTAGTTGAAGCGCGCCATCTCGGCAAAACGTTCCAGCTGGATGCCCTGGCCGCGGTAGTCCTTGCGGGTGATGCGATCACCATAGGCCGGGATCTCCTCGCCGCTCCATACGGTTTCCACGCCGGAGACCAACAGCGCACCGACCATCACGCTGACCATCGGGCCGAAGCTGGTGTCGAAATGGCAGACCAGGCGCTCGTTGCGCGCAAACAGGCGCGGCACGCCGTTGACGGCCGCCGGGCCGACGCTGAACAGGCGTCCCGGCACGTGCACGGTTTCGCGCAGGGTGCCGGTCCACGGCATGTGCACGCGGTGGTAATCGCGCGGGGACAGGTACACGGTGGCGTACAGGCCATCGTTGTACGGCTTGGCATCCTCGTCACTGCCCAGCAGCTCGGCGGCGGTGAACGACTGGCCCTTGGCCTGGAAAATGCGTCCGGCCTCGATCCTGCCGAGCTGGCTGATGCGGCCGTCGGCCGGCATCACCAGGCTGCGCGGATCGGCATCGGCCACGCGCGCGCCCGGCTTCAGGGCACGGGTGAAGAACTGGTTGAAGGTGGCGTAGCTGCGCGGGTCCGGGTTGGCCGCTTCGTCCAGGTTGACGTTGAACTTGCGGGTGACCGTGTCGATCAGCCAGCGCGACACGCGCGGATCGTCCGAGTACGCCAGCGAGCGCGCCATCGAGGACAGCAGGCGGTGGGGCAGGACGTACGTCAGGGCGGTGGTGAGACTCATGGGGCGGTTTTCTCGGTCAGCTTCTGCAGGTCGCGGGCAATCGCCGGCGCGTTGAACGGGGGGCGTACCAGGCCGGCCAGGCGGCCCTGCGGATCAAGCACGGCCAGGCTGGCCGAATGCTCGACGGTGTAATCCTCGGGATTTTCGTCGAAGTGCTTGCCCGGCACCTTCTGGAACACGAAGCCCAGCGAGGTGGCAAAACGTTCCAGCGAGGGAACGTCGGCGGTGGCGGCCAGGGTGTCCTTGTGGAAACCGTGCACGTACTCGCCGAGGCGGGTGGCGCTGTCACGGTCGGGGTCGACCGAGATGAACAGCACGCGCGGGCGCAGGCTGTCGGGCAGGGCCTCCCACTGGTTCTGTGCGCCGGCCAGCTCGGCCAGCGTGGTTGGGCAGACGTCGGGGCAGAAGGTGAAGCCCAGGAACACCAGGGTCCAGTGGCCCTTCAGCTCGCCCGGGATCAGCCGGGTGCCGTCGGACTGGGCCAGGTTGAAGTCGGGCAGTTCACGCGGTTGCGGGTACAGCGTGATCGCTTCGGTGGCCGGGGCGTTGGCCGGCGGCTTCGGCGCGAACACCTGCTGGGCGGTCAGCAGGCCGAGCCCCGCCGCCAGGGCGATCAGCAGGATGATGCCGGCGTTGCGATTGAACATGGGGGCTCCCGCGCGAAATGGGCTCCATCATACCGGCTGCGGCCCGATCGTTTCCGCCGCAACGGATGCCGCCGCGGGCGCCAGCCCCTATAATCGGGGGCCACTTTGCCCGCAGTACCGCCATGACCGCTGAAACGGCCGCCGAACTCCACACGATCATCGATCTGATCCGCTACGGCACCAGCCGTTTCAACGAAGCCGGGCTGACCTTCGGGCACAGCTATGACAACGCGCTGGACGAGGCCACCCAGCTGGTGCTGCACAGCCTGCACCTGCCGCACGACCTCGGCCCGGCCTACGGCCAGGCGCGCCTGCTGCAGGCCGAGAAGCTGCGCGTGCTGGAACTGTTCCAGCGTCGCATCGACGAACGCATCCCGGCCGCCTACCTGACCGGTGAGGCCTGGTTCGCCGGCCTGAGTTTCAAGAGCGACGCGCGCGCCCTGGTGCCGCGCTCGCCGATCGCCGAGCTGATCGAGTGCGGTTTCGAGCCGTGGCTGGCAGGTCGTGACGTGCATCGTGCACTGGACCTGTGCACCGGTTCGGGCTGCATCGCCATCGCCATGGGGCACTACTACCCGAACTGGGAAGTGGACGGTGTCGACCTGAGCGACGACGCGCTGTCGTTGGCGGAGGAGAACAAGGAGCGCCTGCAGGCGCACAACGTCACCCTGCTCAAGTCGGACCTGTTCAATGGCCTGACCGGCCGCCACTACGACCTGATCGTCACCAATCCGCCGTACGTCACCAACGACGAGACCGATGCCCTGCCGCAGGAGTACTCCTACGAGCCGGAGATGGGCCTGCGTGCCGGCGACGACGGCCTGGACCTGGTGCTGAAGATCCTGCGCGATGCCCCGCTGCACCTGAGCGAGGACGGCCTGCTGATCTGTGAAGTGGGCGAGTCCGAGCAGCACCTGATCAAGCTGCTGCCGGAAGTCGACTTCGCCTGGATCGAATTCAAGGTTGGCCAGATGGGCATCTTCGCGGTCGAATGCCGCGAGCTGATCGCCCACAGCGCCCGCATCACCGAACTGGCGGCGCAGCGCCCGTGAGTTCCAATTCGTTCGGCAAGCTGTTCACCGTCACCACGTTCGGCGAGTCGCACGGGCCGGCCATCGGCTGCGTGATCGATGGCTGCCCTCCGGGGCTGGCGCTGGACGCGGCCGAATTCGCCCACGACCTGCAGCGTCGCGCTACCGGCAAGAGCCGGCACACCTCGGCCCGCCGCGAGGCCGATGAGGTCGAGATCCTGTCCGGCGTGTACGAGGGCCTGACCACCGGCACGCCGATCGCCCTGCTGATCCGCAACACCGACCAGCGCAGCAAGGACTACGCCAACATCGGCCAGCAGTTCCGGCCGGGCCATGCCGACTACAGCTACTGGCACAAGTACGGCATCCGCGACCCGCGCGGTGGCGGTCGTTCTTCCGCGCGCGAGACCACCATGCGCGTGGCCGCCGGCGTGGTCGCCAAGAAATGGCTGGCCGAGCGCTTCGGCGTGACCGTGCGCGGCTACCTGTCGCAGCTGGGCGACATCACCCCGGCCGGTTTCGACTGGTCGGCGGTGGAAGACAATCCGTTCTTCTGGCCGCACGCCGCACAGGTGCCCGAGCTGGAGGCGTACATGGATGCGTTGCGCAAGTCCGGTGATTCGGTCGGTGCGCGCGTGGACGTGGTGGCCGACAACGTGCCGCCGGGCTGGGGCGAGCCGATCTACGGCAAGCTCGATGGCGAACTGGCCGCCGCGCTGATGAGCATCAACGCGGTGAAGGGCGTTGAGATCGGCGACGGTTTCGCCAGCGCCGCACAGAAGGGCACCGAACATCGCGACCTGCTGACCCCGCAGGGCTTCGCCAGCAACCATGCCGGCGGCATCCTTGGCGGCATTTCCACCGGCCAGCCGGTGGTCGCCTCGATCGCGTTGAAGCCGACCTCCAGCCTGCGCCTGCCGGGCCCGTCGCTGGATACCGCCGGCAACGTGGTGGAGGTGGTCACCACCGGTCGCCACGATCCCTGCGTCGGCATCCGCGCCACCCCGATCGCCGAGGCGATGGTGGCGATGGTGCTGATGGACCAGGCGCTGCGCCATCGCGCGCAGTGCGGCGATGTCGGCACGATCACCCCGCGCATTCCCGGGCAGATCGATGGCTGACACGCGGCCGACCGTGTGGGTGAGCCAGCCGCTGATCGACGCGGCCATCGCGCCGCTGCGCGATCGCGTGCAGCTGCGCAGCACCGACACCGTCACCGCCTGGTCGCCCGAGCAGATCGCCGAGCAGCTGGCCAGCGCCGACGGCGCCATCATCACCCTCAACGAGCGCATCGGCGCAGCGCAGGTGGCCGATGCCGCGCAGTTGCAGGTGATCGCCAATGTCGGTGTCGGCTACAACAACCTGGATGTCGACGCGCTCAGTGCGGTCGGTATCCTGGCCAGCAACACGCCGGACGTCCTGACTGAAACCACCGCCGATCTCGGCTTCGCGCTGCTGATGGCCACCGCGCGCCGCATCACCGAGTCCGAGCGCTGGCTGCGCGAGGGCCAGTGGCAGCAGTGGTCGTTCCAGACCATGCTTGGTGCCGACATCCACGGCAGCACGCTGGGCATCCTTGGCATGGGCCGCATCGGCCAGGGCATCGCCCGTCGCGGCGCGCACGGTTTCGGCATGAAGGTGCTGTACCACAACCGCTCGCAGCTGTCCGCCGCGACCGAGGCGGAGGTGGGGGCCCGTTATGTGGACCTGGACACGCTGCTGGCACAGTCCGATCACCTGCTGCTGGTGCTGCCGTACACGCCGGCCTCGCATCATCTGATCGATGCCGCCGCGCTGGCGAAGATGAAGCCGTCGGCGACGCTGGTGAACATCGCCCGCGGCGGCCTGGTCGATGAGATCGCGCTGGCCGATGCACTGGCCAACGGTCGCCTTGCTGCAGCGGGTCTGGATGTGTACGAAGGCGAGCCAAAGGTACGCCCCGAACTGCTGGCGCTGCGCAACGTCGTGCTCACTCCGCACATCGGCAGCGCCTCGCTGGCCACGCGCACGGCGATGGTACAGCTGGCCGTGGATAATCTGGTTGCCGGGCTCGGCCTGGACGGTGGCCCGTCGCGCATGCCGAGCGCGATCAACGCTGACGCGGCGATGGCCGCGCGCGTGACTCTGGGCAAAAAAACCGGGAAACGATAGGGAACCTCCGCGCGCCCCGCTTGAGGAGGTTCCCCGAACCCAGCTGTCGTGCGTGTTTTTTCCCATCCCCGTTTTCGTGAGAGTTTCCCCCATGAGCAATGCACAGCGCAGTTTCCACGTCGCAGTCGTCGGTGCCACCGGTGCGGTCGGCGAGACCATGTTGTCGATCCTGGCCGAGCGCGGTTTCCCGGTCGGTACCCTGAGTGTCCTGGCCTCCGAGCGTTCGGCCGGCGGTGAGATCGAATTCAACGGCCAGAAGGTCAAGGTCCAGGATCTGGCCACCTTTGATCCGACCGGCGTCGAGATCGCCCTGTTCTCGGCCGGTGGCAGCGTGTCCAAGGAATACGCACCGAAGTTCGCCGCCGCCGGTGCGGTGGTGATCGACAACTCCTCGGCGTTCCGATACGACGATGACGTGCCGCTGGTGGTGTCCGAGGTCAACCCGGAGCAGGTCGCCAACCGTCCGCGTGGCATCATCGCCAACCCGAACTGCTCGACCATGCAGATGCTGGTGGCACTGGCGCCGCTGCACCGCAAGTACGGCATCGAGCGCATCAACGTCTCCACCTACCAGTCGGTGTCCGGCGGTGGCCGTTCGGCAACCGAGGAGCTGGGCAAGCAGACCGGCCAGCTGCTGAGCTTCCAGGAAATCGATCCGCAGCGTTTCCCGGTGCAGATCGCTTTCAACCTGATCCCGCACATCGACGACTTCCAGGACAACGGCTTCACCAAGGAAGAGATGAAGCTGATCTGGGAGACCCGCAAGATCCTCGGCGACGACAGCATCCTGGTGAACCCGACCGCGGTGCGCGTGCCGGTGTTCTACGGCCACTCCGAGTCGGTGGCGATCGAGACCCGCGACAAGGTCACCGTCGCCGAAGCGCGTGCGCTGCTGGAGCAGTCGCCGGGCGTCGAAGTGGTGGATCGCCACGAGGCCGGTGGTTACCCGACCCCGGTCACCCACGCCTCGGGCACCGACGCGGTGTACGTTGGCCGCATCCGCGAAGATCTGTCGCATCCGCGCGGCCTGAACCTGTGGATCGTGTCGGACAACGTGCGCAAGGGTGCGGCGCTGAACGCCGTGCAGCTGGCCGAACTGGTCGCCGCCGAGCAGCGCTGATCTCCGGTTATGTAGCGTCGAGCCATGCTCGACTGCTTGTCGGTAGTGCCGGCTGCTGGCCGGCATTGCCCTGATCCACCAGTTGAAGGGATTGCCGGCCAGCGGCCGGCACTACCTCAAGGGTCTTTCCGGTGGGTGCGGACCTTGGTCCGCACGCTTTATAGTGTCGCCCATGAATAAACGGGCCAAGGGCGCAAAGCGCCCGCTCAGCTATCTTTCCGCCGCGCTGCTGGCCCTGGCCAGCAGTTCGGCGTTTGCCCTGGGCCTGGGTGATATCCGGGTCCTGTCCAAGCCGGGCCAGCCGTTGCTGGCCGAAATCCCGGTGGTCTCGGCCGATCCGTCCGAGCTGGAGAACCTGCGCGTCGCGCTGGCCTCACCGGTCACCTTCGAGCGTGTCGGCCTGCAGCGGCCGACCGGGCTGGTCAGCGAACTGCAGTTCGAACTGACCCGCAATGCGCAGGGCAGGGCGGTGGTGCGGGTGACTTCGCAGGCGCCGGTCGAGACCCCGTCGCTGAGCTTCCTGATCGAGGCCGACTGGGGCCAGGGCCGGCTGGTGCGCGAGTATTCGGCGCTGGTTGATGCACCGTCCAGTGCGCTGGCAGTAACCGAACCGGAGATCGTTGCCCCGGCAGGCACGCTTTCCAACACGATTGCCCGCGAGCCGGCGCCCGTGTCTGCAACGGAGGCGCCCGATGTGCCGACCCGTGCCGCTGCAGCGACACCACCGGCACCGGCACGGCCGCGTGCGGCACCTGCACCGGTAGCGGCCACTCCGGTTGATGGCAGCATCACCGTGCAGCGCGGTCAGACCCTTTCGCAGATCGCCAGTGCGGTGGCGCGCGGCAACCAGGTCAGCCGCGACCGCGCGATGATCGCCCTGCTGCGAGCCAATCCCGAAGCCTTCATCCGTGGCAACGTCAACCTACTCAAGCAGGGCGCGGTGCTGCGTGTGCCGGGCAGCGATGCGCTGGCCGCCGTGGATGCGGCGGAGGCCGCTGCGCTGGTGCGCGAGCACGCCGCGCAATGGCGGCAGGCACGTACCGTTCCGCAGCCGGCGGGAACGGTCGCACCGGTCGCCAGGGCGGCAACCACGAGCGCTTCTTCCCCGGCTGCGGCCAATGGCGCACGACTTGAGATCGCTCCGGCGCTGGCGTCCGACGCCGCGCATGCGGGCACAACCACCGGCACCGCTGCCGGCAGCGAGGGTGACATGCTGGGCAACGAACAACTGCGCCAGGCGCGTGAAGACATCGCCACCCGCGATGCCGAGATCGGCGAGCTGAAGCAGCGCGTGGCCGATCTGGAGAAGCTGAAGGAACAGCAGCAGTCGCTGATCGCGATGAAGGACAACGACCTGGCGGCCGCGCAGCAGCGACTGGCGCAGGCCCCGGGGGCCCGTGACGCGGTGACGCCGTGGTACTGGCTGGGCCTGCCGGTGCTGCTGCTGGCGGCCGGTGCGGCCTGGCTGCTGCGCCGTCGCAAGCCGTCGCCGCTGCCGCCGCTGCGTGAAGAAGACGATGCCGCGGGCCTGACGGCTGCGGTGCCGGCGGGCGCGGCGTTGGATACGCTGGCCGAGCAGTCTTCATGGTCGTCGGCGGTAGCCGATGGCGGCCGCCACGAGCCGGCGATGCCGGCCTGGGCGAGCGAGCCCGAGGTGCAGGCCGAAGCCGCAGTCGATCCGATCACCGACCCCATGGCGCCGCCCGAGTGGCGGGCTGACTCGCTGCGTGACGAAGACGTGGTCGTACTGCCCGAGGCGGTGACCGATCTGCCGCGCTGGGACGAACCCGCGACCGCCAGCGGCGAGGGTGTCGTCGTCGAGCCGGTGCAGGATGAACCGATTGCACCGGAAGCCCCGGCCGACATCGGTGTGCCGGACTATGCGCTGCATGCCGAACAGCAACCGCAGTTCCGTGGCGTGTTCGATCTGCCGGCAGAAACGCATGACGTCGACGCTCCGGTCGATGCCATCGATCAGGCGCCCATCGACCGCGACGGCATCGATGCCCCGCATCACGAGGATGCCGCGCCGATCACCGCGGCGGCGGGCACCGACGCTGGCTGGTCGCCCCGTGCGGGCCAGGAGCGCCTGGAGCTGGCCATCGCCTATCTCGACCTGGGCGACGCGCAGACTGCGCGTACCCTGCTGCTGGAGGTCGCAGAAGGCGGCGACCTGCACAGCCAGGCACAGGCGCGCGAATTGCTGGCGCGCCTGCCGTGACCGAACCTGCCGACAAGGACCGTGCCATGAGCCGCGAGCGCCGCATCGACTACGTTGAGTTCGCCTCCAGTGATCCGGCCGCCAGCCGCGCCTTTTTCGAGAAGGTGTTCGGCTGGTCGTTCGTCGACTATGGCAGCGACTACACCGCTTTCGACGATGGCCGCCTGCAGGGCGGCTTCTTCCGCGGCCAGCCGCAACGGGCCAGTGACAGCGGCGCGGCTTTGCTGGTGCTGTACGCCGACCAGTTGGCGCCGATCGAGGCGGCGGTGCGTGATGCCGGCGGCGAGATCGTGCGCCCGGTGTTTTCTTTCCCCGGTGGCAGCCGCTTCCAGTTCGTCGAGCCCGGTGGCAACGAACTGGCGGTCTGGTCCGAACGCGATCCGGCCTGAGCGCCGCCCACCCGCAACATCGAGGTAGCACATGCGTTACGCGCTTGGCGTCGAGTACGACGGCAGCGATTTCAGGGGCTGGCAGAACCTGGGCGAGGGCGGTTCCAGCGTGCAGGCCAGCCTCGAGCAGGCCCTGTCGTCGGTGGCCGACGCGCCACTGCAGGTGGTCTGTGCCGGCCGCACCGATGCCGGTGTGCATGGCCAATGCCAGGTCGTCCACTTCGATACCGACGTGGTGCGCGATCCGCGCGCCTGGATGCTGGGTACCACCACCCGCCTGCCGCGCTCGATCGCAGTGCGTTGGTGCGTGCCGGTGGCCGATGATTTCCATGCCCGTTTCTCGGCGCGTGCGCGTCGCTACCGCTACCGCCTGCTCAACCGTGAAGTGCGGCCGGCGCTGGAGCGCCAGACCCTCAGCTGGGAGCGCCGGGCGCTGGACGAGACCCTGATGCATGCGGCCGGCCAGGCCCTGCTCGGCGAGAACGACTTCAGCGCGTTCCGTTCGGTGCAGTGCCAGGCGCTGCATGCCCGGCGTGAACTGCAGTCACTGCAGGTCAGCCGCCAGGGCGAGGTGATCGAGGTCGCCGTGCAGGGCAATGCATTCCTTCATCACATGGTCCGCAATATCGTCGGATCGTTGATCCTGGTGGGCAGCGGCGAAAAGCCGGTGGAATGGATCGCCGAACTGCTGGCCGGGCGCGATCGCACCGTAGCTGGCCCCACCGCACCGCCGCAGGGCCTGGTGTTCCTTGGGCCCCTGTACCCCGACAACTGGCATCTGCCCGCCGAGGTCACGCTATGAGCCGCTCCTACTACCGTACACGCATCAAGTTCTGTGGCATGACCCGTGCCGGCGATGTCCGCCTGGCCGGTGAACTGGGCGTGGACGCGGTGGGCTTCATCTTTGCCCGCGAGAGCAGCCGCCGGGTCGCGCCGGCCGAGGCCCGCGCGATGCGCCAGGCGATCGCGCCGATGGTCGACGTGGTGGCGCTGTTCCGCAACAACAGCAAGGAAGAGGTGCGCGAGGTGCTGCGCACGGTGCGTCCGACCCTGCTGCAGTTCCATGGCGAGGAAGACGAGAGCTTCTGCCGCAGCTTCAACATGCCCTACCTGAAGGCGATCGCCATGGGCGGGCGTGAAGAGGTCAACGCCCGCACCCTGCAGCTGCGCTATCCCAGCGCCGCTGGCTTCCTGTTCGACAGCCACGCACCGGGTGGTGGTGGCGGTACCGGCGTAGCGTTCGACTGGGGCCGCATTCCGACCGGGTTGCACCGGCCGTTCCTGCTGGCCGGTGGCCTGAACCCGGAAAACGTCTATGACGCCGTCCTGGCCACGCTGCCGTGGGGCGTGGACGTCTCCAGTGGCATCGAGCTGGAGCCGGGCATCAAGGACGGGTACAAGATGCGCACCTTCGTCGAAGAAGTGCGCCGCGCGGACTGCACGGTTCTGGAGTGATACGCGTCACCCTTTGTCGTGATTTGCGGCCGGATTTGAGCCTGCACGCATTCTTCACATAGGATGGAGCCAACGCGCCTGCCAAGAGGGCCGGCGCGGGGATCGACGGGGCGCGCTCTGCGCGTCCCGAACGGGCGAACACCGCCCACTGCCCAGGAAGGCAAAGCGATGCAGGAATTCCTCACCGTCGTGTTCGGTTTCCCGACCCTGCCGTACAGCATCGTGCTGGCGGTGGCGGTGCTGTATTGGGCGCTGGCGGCGTTCGGCCTGGTCGATGACGGGTTCGGCGATGCCGGCGCCGATGGTGCGCTGCATGGCGATCACCACGACCTGCAGGGCCTGTCCGCGCTGCTGGCGCGCTGGGGCCTGGGCGGGGTGCCGCTCATGCTGGTGGTGACGCTGCTGGGCTTCTTCGCCTGGATCGTCACCTATTTCATCCATCTGTTCGTGCTGCTGCCGCTGCCCGACCTGCTGCGCTGGTCGATCGGCGCGGTCGTGGCCGTGCTGGCGCCGTTGCCAGCGGTGCCGGTCACTGCGCTGCTGCTGCGGCCCATCCGCCGGTTCCTGCTGCGCCTGCGACCAGTGGCGCAGGCCTCGCTGCTGGGACGGACCGGCGTGGTCGCCTCGCCCAGGGTGGATGCCCGCAGCGGTCACGCCACCTTCGACGACGGTGGTGCCGGGCTGGTGCTGCAGGTGCGCAGCGACATCGAACTGCAGCGTGGCGAGCGCATCGTGCTGGTCGAGCACATGGCCGAACAACACTATTACCGGGTGGTCCGCGCTGATGCGGTCGCCCTCGATTTCCAGGACAACCTGCTTCCGGGCAACAAGGAGAATCACTGATGACATTGGCAACCATGGCCCCCTTCCTGATCGGCGTGGTGGTCCTGCTGGTCGGCCTGCTCGGCCTGGCCGGCCTGTTCAAGGCCTTCTACCGCAAGGTCGACCAGGGTGTGGCCCTGATCGTCAACGACATGAGCTCCACGCCCAAGGTGCATTTCACTGGCGCACTGATCATCCCGGTGCTGTACCGCGCCGAGCTGATGCGGATCAGCCTGATCACCCTGCAGATCGATCGCCGCGGCAAGGAGGGCCTGATCTGCCGCGACAACATGCGTGCCGACATCGCCGTGGCCTTCTACCTGCGGGTCAACGAGACCCAGGCCGACGTGCTGCGCGTGGCCAAGGCCATCGGTGCCGACCGTGCGTCGGACAAGCACGCCGTCGATGAGCTGTTCAACGCCAAGTTCTCCGAAGCGCTGAAGACGGTTGGCAAGAAGTTCGACTTCACCGAACTGTTCGAGAAGCGCCAGGAATTCCGCGACGAGATCATCGCGGTGATCGGCAACGACCTCAATGGCTACGTGCTGGAAGACGTGGCGATCGACTACCTGGAGCAGACGCCGAAGTCGCTGCTGGACCAGTTCAACATTCTCGACGCGCAGGGCATCCGCAAGATCACCGAGCTGACCGCCGCGCAGAACGTGGTGACCAACGAGCTGGAACAGAACGAAAAGCTCGCCATCACCAAGAAGAATGTGGAGGCACGTGAAGCGCTGCTGGCGCTGGAACGCCAGCAGGCCGAAGCCGAAGCACGCCAGAAGCGCGAGATCGAGACCATCCGTGCCCGCGAGGAAGCCGAGACCGCCAAGGTGCAGGAAGAACAGCGCCAGCTGTCCGAGAACGCCCGCATCGAAGCACAGCAGCTGATCGAGATCCGCGACCAGAACCGCCTGCGCGAAGTGGAAGTGGCCGAGCAGAACCGCCAGCGCGCCGTGGCCATCGAGGCCGAGCGCGTGGAGCGCGCGCGCCAGCTGGAGCAGGTCACCACCGACCGCGAAGTGCAGCTGCAGGGCGTGGAGCGCGACAAGGTGGTCGAGCAGGGCAAGATGGATGTGGCCAACATCACCCGCGAACGCATCTCCATCGACAAGACCGTGGCCCAGGAAGAGGAGCGCATCAAGGAAGTGCGCGAGGTCTCCGAGGCCGACCGCCAGAAGCAGGTGCTGATCCTGGAAGCCGAAGCCAAGGCGCAGGAATCGCTGGTGCGCGAGGTGAAGGAAGCGCAGGCACGCGAAACCGCCTCCAAGCACCGCGCGGTGGAACTGACCACGCTGGCCCAGGCCGAACACGAAGCGGCCGGCAAGCAGGCCGAAGCCAAGCGACTGCTGGCCGACGCACTGCGCGCCGAGCAGGCCGCGCCGGGCCTGGCCGAAGCGCAGGTGCGTGAAGCCTCCGCGCTGGCCATCGAGAAGGTCGGCATCGCCGAGGCCCGCGTGATCGAAGCCAAGGCCGAAGCCAGCCTGAAGCAGGGCAGCAACGAGGCCCAGGTGCTGGCGCAGACCCTGCAGGCGCAGGCACAGGGCGAGGAGAAGATGGGCCTGGCCCGTGCCACTGCCACCGAATCGCTGGGCAATGCCGAAGCCGGCGTGGTGCAGAAGAAGCTGCTGGCCGAGGCCGAAGGCCTGGTGCGCAAGTTCGAGGCCATCGCCTCGCTGAGCGACCAGGCACGTGGCCACGAAGAGTTCCGCATGATGCTGGACAACAGCCTGAAGCAGGCGCTGGCCTCGATCGAAGCCGGCAAGGAAGTCTCGCGCGAGAACGCCAACGTCATCGCCAGTGCGCTGCGCAATGCCGACATCGATCTGGTCGGCGGCGACGGCGGCATGTTCGAGAATCTGGTCAAGGCGGTTTCGCTGGGCAAGTCGATCGAAGGCTTCGCCGGCAAGAGCCCGATCGTGCAGGAGCTGATGCAGCGCTACCTGGGCGTGGCCGTGGCCGAACCGGCCCCGCGCCAGATCACCGAGGATGCCGACGCTGTGCCGACCGTGTCGGCCACCGTGGTCGACAGCGCCCGTTGATGCATGGGGCGGTGGCCGCCGTGGCCATCGCCCGTCCGTGCCGGCCGCACACGCGGCCGTTCGCCCGTGAGCTGGAAGCCTGCTGATGTCTGAAACCCATCCGTCCGCCGAAACCACCGCGCCGGAGGCCGGCGGCACCACCGTCGACCAGGCCGTCGCCCAGGGCGGTGCCTACGAAGTCCTGCGCCGCCGCCTGGCCGAGCAGGGCCAGCGCCTGCAGGGCCTGGCCGAAACGCTCAACCGCCAGCGCCTGGCCGAATTCGGCGACAGCCGGTTGGAAGTGGCTGGGCGCTTCCGCATCCGCAGCGAGAACAACTGCGTCGGCCGCGACATCGTGCAGGTGGGTCCTGACCGCCTGCTGTTCGGCTACAACGTGTTCATCGGGCTGAAGACCCAGACCCGCATCGAGGACGTATTCGGCCTGTACCGGCTGGTGCAGGGCAGCGATGGCTACGACGTGGCCGCGCTGGAGCTGAAGGGCAGCTTCCTCGACCAGCCCGGCTTCGTGCACGACTTCAACGAGCTGTACGCCTACTACAAGCACGCACGCCTGCTGCAGCTGATCGTGGTGGGCGACAAGCTGCTGGCCTCGTTCCAGATCGGTGAACGCAGCAGCGATGTGCGCGTGTTCCGTTGGGCACTCTCGCGCGATGGCGAACTGACCTATCTGGATGCGCGCGGCGAGCGTGACATCGCGCTGCCGCCGCCGTTCGACTTCGAATGGACCAAGGCCACCCGCGACCTGGCAGTCAATGGTCGCCATTCGCACCTGAACATCCTCGACACCCTGTTCGTGGAGACTACCGGCGGCGATCTCACCATCAAGGTCGAGAACAACACCGAGACCGGGCAGGGCATCTACAGCGAACCGGTGGAGGACAGCACGCAGTCGCTGGACGACGCCCAGTTCGAATTCGCCCGGGTGGGCTCGCTGGTGTTGCTGAAGGTGCTGCCGTACCGCGAGACGGAGTGGCGGGGCCTGATCTACAACACGCTGACCGGCGGCATCGTGCGCAACGATGCGATCGTGCAGGCCTGCGTGCAGCTGCCTGAGGACCACGGCGTGATCTTCCCGGGCGGCTACTACCTGCAGGGAGGCGAGCACAAGGCGTTCGACGCCTCGATGGCCGGCATGCAGTTCAAGCGCAGCATCCGCTCGCCCAATGGCGAGGATGTGCTGTACATCTTCTACGAGCGCGAGGGTGGGCGCTCGGCGCTGTTCGTCTACAACACCATCCAGCGCGTGCTGCAGAACCCGGTGTTCGGCCATGGCTACGCCTTCCTGCAGGACGGGCGCATGGTGCTGTTCCATGCCGAAGGCAACGAACCGACCCGCATCCACCCGATGCAGGTCTGGCAGACTCCGTTCAGCAGTGACGAGTTTGCTGCCAGCCGACCGCCCGGCAACACCTTCATGGGCCGCATCGGCAACGCCGAGCTGGTGCGCGGCATTTCCAACCTGTTCAACCTGGCGCGCGAGATCGATGGCCAGGACGTGTCGGTGCAGCGCTACCAGCGCCTGGTGGCCGACACCCGGCGCCTGTTCGATGCCCACCACTGGCTGGGCGACGCGGCCTGCGATGGTGCAGAGGCGCTGCTGCGGCAGATCAGCGCCACCGGCGAATCGGTGCTGGACGAATACGAAAAGGTGCAGTCGATCCGCCAGCAGTCGGCGCAGGCGATGGTCGAGGCCGAGGCCGCGCACAAAGCCCTGCTGGGCCGCCTGCAGCCGCAGAACTGGAACGAGGTGCAGGCCTTCGTCGAGGCCCTCAACGCAATCACCGCATTGCGTGGACGCCTGCTGACCATCCGCGAGCTGCGCTACATCGACACCGCACGCATCGAGACGATGACGGCCGAACTGGTGGAGGCCCAGGATCGCGTCGGTGCCGCCACGGGTGACTTCCTCGCTGGCGATGCCGCGCTGGCGCCGCTGACCGCGCGCCTGCAGGCGCTGGATGACGCGGCCCAGCAGGCACAGAGTGCCCGCCAGCTGGACGAGCAGCTGGAAGGATTGCGTGGCATGGCGGCCGACCTGGACATGCTGTCCGAGCTGATGGCCGGCCTGAAGGTGGACGATGCCACCGCCCGTACCCGCGTGGTCGAGTCGATCTCAGTGCTGTACGGGCGTCTCAACCAGGCGCGTGCGCGCGCCGATCAGCGCCGCAGATCGCTCGGTTCGGCCGAAGCCGTGGCCCAGTTCGCCGCACAGTTCGCGCTGTTCTCACAGTCGATCACCAGCGCGCTGGCCCTGGCTGCCGATCCGGAGCGCGCCGACGAGCAGCTGTCGCGCCTGCTGGTGCAGCTGGAAGAGCTGGAGAGCCAGTTCGGCGAACATGAGCAGTTCCTCGGTGACATCCTGAGCAAGCGCGAGGAACTGGTCGAAGCCTTCGAGACGCACAAGCAGGCGTTGCTGGATGACCGCCAGCGCAAGGCGCGCTCGGTGCTGGATGCGGCCAACCGCATTCTCGATGGCCTGGCCAAGCGCACCGAGCGCTTCGCTACCGCCGATGAGCTCAACGCATTCTTCGCTGGCGATCCACTGATCCTCAAGCTGCGTGAGCTGGCCGAGCGCCTGCGCGCATTGCATGACAACGTCAAGGCCGACGACATCGAGGCGCGGCTGAAGGGCGTGCGGGACCAGGCGGTGCGCCAGCTGCGCGACCGCAGTGATCTGTACGAAGCCGGCGGCAACGTGGTGCGGCTTGGACCGCGCCACCGCTTCAGCGTCAACACCCAGGCGCTGGACCTGACCCTGCTGCCGCGTGGTGACACGCTGGCGATCCACCTGACCGGCACGGACTTCCTTGAGACCCTGCACGATCCGGAGCTGGATGCGCTGAAGCCGTTCTGGCCAGTCACCCTGGACTCGGAATCGCCCACGCTGTATCGCGGCGAGTATCTGGCCGGCAGCTTGCTGATGGCCGCGCAGGAGGGCCGCGACGGCCTTGACCTGGCCACGCTGCAGCACGACGTCGCCACGCCCGAAGCGCTGGACCAGCGCGTGCGTGCGTTCGCCGCACCGCGCTACCGCGAAGGCTACGAGCGCGGCATCCATGACCACGATGCCGCGCTGATCCTGCGCGCACTGTTGCCGCTGCAGCAGGCCGCGGGCAGCCTGCGCCACCTGCCGCAGGTGCGTGCGCTGGCACTGCTGTTCTGGGCGGCCGAGCAGCGTCGTGAGGCGGTGGCACAATGGCCAGCGCGGCAGGCCGGCGCCGAGGCACTGGCGCGATTGTTCGGATCCGACGAGGGACGCCAGGCCTTGCGTGCGGAGATGGCCGTAGCGCTGTCGGCCTATGCGCAGTCCCATGCCCTGCCTTTCGATGCCGATGCCGCAGAGGCTGCGGCGGCTTATCTGGGTGAAGAGCTGGCGGCGGGCGAGCCGGTGTTCAGCAGCAGCCGCCATGCGCTGGTCCTGCTGGAGGCACTGTCGCAACAGCTGGAGCAGGCAGGGCAGCGTGAAGCGGTCGAGCGTGCCCTGCAGCGCAGCCAGGATCCGCTGGCCACGCGCTGGGCACTGGCCAGGCAATGGCTGCGTGCACTTGCGGGAACGCCGGCGTACGCCATGCATGCCGGCTATGTCGATGAAGCGGCGGCACTGCTCCTGGTGCAGCGCCAGCTGCGCACCCGTGCCAGCGACGCTGCGTTGCGGGTGGAGGTCAATGGCCTGCTCGGCGAGCATGCGCGCATCGGCAATGGCACGCTTGCGTTGTCACTGGACGATTTCCTGGCACGCCTGCAGCAGCACCTGCGTCACTTCGTGCCGGCATTCCATGCCTATCAGGCGTTGCGCCAGAGCATCATCGGCCGCGAGCGCGAGACCCTGCGGCTTTCCGAGTTCAAGGCGCGGCCGCTGTCTTCGTTCGTGCGCAACAAGCTGATCAACGACGTCTACCTGGGCGTGATCGGTGACAACCTGGCCAAGCAGATGGGCACGGTGGGCGAGAACAAGCGCAGCGACCTGATGGGCCTGCTGATGATGATTTCGCCCCCGGGCTACGGCAAGACCACGCTGATGGAATACGTGGCGCACCGCCTGGGCCTGGTCTTCATGAAGATCAACGGTCCGGCGCTGGGTCATGAGGTGCGCTCGCTGGACCCGGCCCAGGCACCGGACGCAACCTCGCGGCAGGAGCTGGAGAAGCTCAATCTGGCATTGGAGATGGGCAACAACACCATGCTGTATGTCGACGACATCCAGCACACCCATCCCGAGTTCCTGCAGAAGTTCATTTCGCTGTGCGATGGCACCCGCCGCATCGAAGGCGTGTGGCGCGGCCGTACCCGCACCTACGACATGCGTGGCAAGAAGTTCTGTGTGGTGATGGCCGGCAACCCGTATACCGAGTCCGGCGAGGTGTTCAAGATTCCCGACATGCTGGCCAACCGTGCCGACATCTACAACCTCGGCGACGTACTCGGTGGCATGGAAGCCGCTTTCACGCTCAGTTACATCGAGAACAGCCTGACCTCCAACCCGGTGCTGGCGCCGCTGGCCACGCGTGACATGGCCGATCTGTATGTACTGGTCGAGCGCGCGATGGGCAAGGAGGTCTCGACCAATGGCCTCAGCCATGCCTACAGCAGCGCGGAGATCAACGAGATCACTGCCACCCTGCAGCGCATGCTGCGCGTGCGCGACGTGGTCTACCGGGTCAACCAGCAGTACATCGCCAGTGCCGCGCAGGATGATCGCTACCGCACCGAACCGCCGTTCCGCCTGCAGGGCAGCTACCGCAACATGAACAAGCTGGCCGAGAAGATCTCGCCGGTGATGAACGAGGAGGAGCTGCAGCAGCTGATCTCCGACCACTACCTGGGCGAGGCACAGCTGCTCACCACCGGTGCCGAGGAGAACCTGTTGAAGCTGGCCGAACTGCGCGGCGTACTGGATGACACGCAGGCGCAGCGCTGGGCGCAGATCAAGCGCGATTTCCTGCGCAACAAGGCGATGGGTGCCGACGACAGCGATGTCGGTGGGCGTGTAGTGGCGCAGCTGGCTGACATCGCCAGCGCGTTGCAGTTGCCCCCGGCCGCACCGGAAGTGACTGCCGTTGCAGATCCGGCACCGTGGCCGGCATTGCTGGATGCCTTGCAGCGTCTTTCCGAAGCGCGGCCGGTGCCCGCGGCACCGATGCCGGTCGTTGCTGCACCCAGCAGCCCGGCCACACTGCTGGCCGAGGACCTGCAGGCCGGCCTTGCGCCGTTGGTGGAACTGCTGGCGGCATCGCAGGCGCAGCAGGTACAAGTGTCGCAGACCCTGGCCGCGTTCGCCGGTTGGGCGCGCCAGCAGGTCGAGCGCGGCGGACCTGGCAGTGCGGTGCCGCAGCGCGCGCGGGTGCGCCGCGCCACGACGCCGGAAGAGCGTGCGCTGGATGAAGCCCTGATGCGCCACTTCTACGGCGAGTCGTTGCCGCCGGATGACAACGAAGACGTCGCCACGCTGACACCGCAGCCGCAGCCGCAGCCGCCGCCGCTGCTGTGACCATGCAGGCGCCACTGCCGTCACCGATGCTGCCGGACACCGCCGAGGTGGCCGTGCTGGCCGATTACGGTGCACCGCTGCTGCAGGCGCTGGCGCGCTGCGAGACCGCGTTGCCACCGGGTGCGGGTGAGGGCCTGGTGGCGGCACTGGCACGCATCGCGCTGGCCCTGCAGGCCGACAACCCGACGCGTATCCGGCAACAGGAGAGCTGGTGGGGGCGCCTGCTGGGGCGTGATGTCGATCGCGAGGCGGAAGGGCGTGCGCTGCAGTCGCAGCTGGGCGTGCTGGCCCTGCGGGCACGCGAGCAGGCACAGCACCTGCAGCAGCACGTGCAGCTGCGGGCCATGGCCATCGCCGAACATTCAGCGGCGGCCACGGCGCTGGACGCCTGGGCCGAGCTGGCGACGTCGCGGCTGACGCAGCTGGATGCCGCCGGCCAGGCCGCGCTGTCACAACGGCGGGATCACCTGCGACGGCTGGCGACGCTGCGTCGTCTGGAAGCCGGTCAATGGCAGCTGCTGCAGGACCAGGACGACGTGCTGCTGCAACGCTTCGCGCGCATCCATGATGTCCTGCTGCCGGCCTGGCGACAGGCCGCATTGGCCGACCAGGCCGCCGCGGGCGCTGCATTGGCCGGCAAGGCTGCCACGCTGCACGCCCAGATCGATGACGAGGTTGCGGCCGCTCAGGCTAGACTGCGCTGAATCGGCCGCCGCCGCTTACCCATTGCAAGGAGATCGCCCGATGATCCAGGACAGTCAGAGCCCCGGCACGCTGGTGCCCGCCAACACCGCCGTTTCCACGCTCGACGAAGGCACGCTGAAGGCACTTGGCCTGGCCCACGAGGATCTGCCGCGCATCGCCGAGATCCGCCGTGAACTGGATGACCTGCGCCCCAGCAGCCTGCAGGTGTTCGGTCGCGATGCCGCCAGCCGCACGGCTGCGTTCTCGAGCCAGCTGCTGGACCAGGTGCGCAACCGCGACCTGGACGCCAGCGGCGAAAAGCTGGGTGAAGTAGTGCGCATTGCACGCAGCCTCAAGCTCGATGGGGTCGCGCAGCGGTCCAGGGTGCCGCTGATTGGTGGCCTGATCGATCGCCTGCGCGCCTCCAAGGGTGAGCTGGTGCAGAAATTCAGCGACACCAATGCGCAGATCGAACAGCTGCTGGGAGACGTCGGCGCGCAGCAGGTACTGATGGGCAAGCGTGTGGGTGAGTTCGACCGCATGCATGACATCGTCCGCGAAGAACGCCATGCGCTCGGCCTGTACGCCGCCGCCGGCAAGCAGCGCCTGGCCGAACTGCAGGCCGAACAGCTGGCCGGGCAGGGCAGTGAGGATCCGCAGCAGCGCATCCGCCAGAGCGATGTGGACAACGCGATCCGCCTGATCGAAAAGCGCGTGTCCGACCTGCAGCTGATGCAGCACGCCGCCGATCAGTCGCTGCCGATGATCCGCCTGATCCAGGCCAACGCGCTGCAGCTGATCGAGAAGTTCAACACGGTGCGCGAGATCACCATCCCGTCGTGGAAGCGCCAGTTCGCCATCCAGCTTTCGCTCGGCGAGCAGAAGGCCGCGGTCGAGCTGTCCACCGCCATCGACGATGCCACCAACGAGCTGATGCGCCGCAATGCCGACCTGCTGCGCCAGGCGTCGGTGGATACCGCACGCAGCAACCAGCGCGGCGTGATCGACGTGGCCACGCTGCGCCACGTGCACGACCAGTTGATCGCCACGGTCGAGGAAGTGCGCAGCATCCATCGCGAAGGCATGCAGCAGCGGCAGCAGGCGGAGGTGGAACTGTCGCGCCTGCGCGAGGACCTGCAGCAGCGGCTGGCCACCCCGACCGCCAGCTGAAAAAAGGGGACGGAGGGGATTAAGTCGTTTGTGCCACCTGCGACTTAATCCCCTCCGTCCCCTTTTTGTTGTCAGCGGAGTTGCTGGCCCAGCCAGTCGGCCAGCGCCTCCACGCGCGCATCGGCCTGTCCTTCTGGCCGCGCCAGCACCCAGAACCCGCCCGTGGGGGCAAATCCCCACGGCGCGACCAGTCGCCCGGCGGCCAGGTCTTCGGCCACCAGTGGCTCCGGTGCGATCGCCGGGCCCAACCCGGCCACCGCCGCCTCCAACAGGTAGTACAGATGCTCGAAGGCGGTGCCCAGCTGCAGCTTCGACGGATCCAGGTCGTGCGCTTGCGCCCACGCGGGCCACGCCTGTGGCCGAGAGCTGGTGTACAGCAGTGTTTCCGGCAGCAGTGCCGTGGGCGGTGCCTGCCGCAGGCGCTGCGCCGCCGGATGCGAGGGGGCCACCACGACGCCAACCCGCTCCGGTGCCAGTTCGCGTACCTGCCAGCCACGGGGCCATGGCCCCTGCGCCAGCAGCAGCACCGCATCCAGTGCGGCCTGCGCTTCGGTGAAACTGCCATCCAGCGCCGACCACTGCAGGCGCACGCCTGGCAGGGCGGCCTGCAGTGCAGGCAGACGCGGGATCATCCAGCGCGCCAGCACGCTGCCACTGCACCCCAGCACCAGCGCCTGCGCTGCCGCCGGCCGTCGCAGTTCACGCACGCAGTCCTCGATGCCGCTGAAGGCCTCGCTGCACGCTGCCTGCAGGCGCGTGCCCGCAGCGGTCAGGCGCAGCCCGCGCCCGGCACGCTGGAACAAGGCCATGCCCAGATGATCTTCCAGCAGCTTCAGCTGCCGGCTGACCGCGCCGTGGGTGACGTGCAGGTCCTGCGCGGCGCGGCCGACGCCGCCAAGACGGGCGGTGGCCTCGAACGCCCGCAGGGCATTGAGCGGCGGAAGCAGGGAGCGGCTCATGTGAGATTTCCTGACGATATGCGCCAGATAATATCCATTTTCCGGTCACGACCCGTGCGCTAGAGTATCCACCTGTCTGAACCACCGGTCGTATCCATGTCTGCCTCCCCCATTGCCGACTACCACGCCTTCCCGGATCCCCGGGGCCACTTCGGTCGCTACGGCGGCAGCTTCGTTGCCGAAACCCTGGTCGGCCCGCTGCAGGAACTGGCCCAGGCCTATGACCAGGCCCGTCAGGACCCGGCATTCCAGGCCGCCTACGACCGTGACCTGGCTCACTACGTGGGCCGGCCGAGCCCGATCTATCACGCCCAGCGCCTGAGCGATCATGTCGGCGGTGCGCAGATCCTGCTCAAGCGCGAGGACCTGAACCACACCGGCGCGCACAAGATCAACAACACCATCGGCCAGGCGCTGCTGGCCGCGCGGATGGGCAAGAAGCGCATCATCGCCGAGACCGGTGCCGGCCAGCACGGCGTGGCCAGTGCCACCGTTGCCGCGCGGCTGGGCCTGGAATGCGTGGTGTACATGGGCGCCACCGACATCGAGCGGCAGAAGATCAACGTCTACCGCATGAAGCTGCTGGGCGCGACGGTGGTGCCGGTCACCTCCGGCTCGGCCACCCTGAAGGACGCGCTCAACGAAGCGATGCGCGACTGGGTGACCAACGTGCAGGACACCTTCTACATCATCGGTACGGTCGCCGGTCCGGATCCCTATCCGCGCATGGTGCGCGACTTCAACGCCATCGTCGGCCGCGAGGCGCGCGAGCAGATGCTGGCCGAGTACGGTCGCCTGCCCGATGCGATTACTGCCTGCGTCGGCGGCGGCAGCAATGCCATCGGCCTGTTCCATGCCTTCCTCAACGATCGCCAGGTCGAGATCGTCGGTGCCGAAGCCGCCGGTGATGGCATCAGCACCGGGCGCCACGCTGCATCGATCGCGGCGGGTCGGCCGGGCGTGCTGCATGGCAACCGCACCTATGTGCTGTGCGACGACGACGGCCAGATCATCGAGACCCACTCGGTATCAGCCGGCCTGGACTATCCGGGTGTCGGCCCGGAGCACGCGTTCCTGGCCGATACCGGCCGCGCACGCTACCTCGGCATCACCGACGAGGAAGCGCTGCAGGCCTTCCACCTGCTGGCGCATACCGAGGGCATCCTGCCGGCACTGGAATCCAGCCATGCGCTGGCACAGGCGATCAAGCTGGCGCGTGAGCGACCGCGTGACCAGATCGTGCTGTGCAATCTGTCCGGCCGTGGCGACAAGGACGTGCACACCATCGCTGCGCGCGAAGGGCTGGTGCTGTGAGCGCGCGGCTGCGGAACAGCGGGGTGCTGCTGCTGGCGCTTGGGTTGGCCGCGTGCCAGCCGCCGGAGCCACCGGTGCTGGCGCCGGCCGCCAAGGCCACCACGCAGCCGGCGCAGCAGCTAGCCGCCAATGATGCCCTCGACCCGATGGCGCGCACGCCGATCGACGATCCGCCGTCTGTGGAAGCCAGTAATGGCGACAACGCACCCGCCGTCGCCTCGGTTGCACTGGACCATGCCGGCGAGGTGCTGGTCGGCCAGCACATGAGTGACCTGAACGCCCTGGGGCCCTGGAAGGCGCAGGGCGCGAAGGAATTCTTCGAAGGCGACTGCGAGTACTACGACGGCAAGGGGCTGCCGCCGGGCGTGTCGATGATGACCGACGACGATCGCGTGGTCCGTTTTGATCTGAAGCCGGGCGACGAGCCGGAGCTGCCGGTTGAACAGCCGGGACCGTTCGGCCTGCGCATCGGCATGACCCGTGCCCAGGCCGTGGCCCAGTTCCCGAAGCCGCCGGTGTCCAGCCCCCATGCCTACGACGGTGACCAGGGCGAGTACCTCACCTGGCAGGACCCGGGTTCGGACCTGGGCATCCGCCTGGAACTGTTTGAAGGGAAGGTCACCCGGATGTACTGGGGGACCAGCGATGCGATTGAACTGATTGAAGGATGTGCCTGAGATGCCTGTATCCCGACTCGATGCCTGTTTCCAGCGCCTGCGCGAGCAGCAGCGCAAGGCGCTGATTCCCTTCGTCACGGCGGGTGATCCGTCGCTGGAAGCGACCGTGCCGGTCATGCACGCACTGGTGGACGCCGGCGCCGACGTGATCGAACTGGGCGTGCCGTTCTCCGACCCGATGGCCGATGGCCCGACCATCCAGCGCAGCTCCGAGCGCGCGCTGGCGCGGGGGGCCGGCAGCCGCTATGTGCTGCAGGCCGTGGCGCAGTTCCGCGAGCGCGATGCGCAGACCCCGGTGGTGCTGATGGGCTACCTGAACCCGGTGGAGATCCACGGCTACGCGGCCTTCGCCAAGGCCGCCGTGGACGCCGGCGTGGACGGTGTGCTGCTGGTCGACCTGCCGCCGGAAGAAGCGGGCGAGGCCCTGCAGGCGTTCGACGCAGCCGGCCTGGCGCTGGTCCTGCTGGCGTCGCCGACCACCAGCGAGGCGCGTGCCGACAAGCTGCTGACGCTGGCCCGTGGCTATCTCTATTACGTCAGCTTTGCCGGTGTCACCGGCGCGTCCGAGCGCCTGGACAGCGATGCCGCCAGTGCCCGCCTGCAGGCATTGCGCGTGCGCGCGTCGGTGCCGGTGGTGGCGGGCTTCGGCATCAAGGATGCCGACAGTGCTGCGGCCATGGCCCGCCAGGCCGACGGCGTGGTGGTGGGCAGCGCGCTGGTGGCGGCGTTGGCCGAAGCGGGCTCGGCGGAAGAGGCCGCGCAGCGCGCCCGGGCCTTCCTCGCCCCGCTGCGGCAGGCGCTGGATGCCTGAGGGGGAGTGCCGGCCGCTGGCCGGCACACGCCTGGGCCGCGTGTGCGACAAGGGTTGCCGGCCAGCGGCTGGCACTTCCCCGCACCTAAACGTACGTCCCAGCATGGTTTTTTCCAGCTGCCCCGTGGCCGGCAAGGGGGTGCACGGGCGGGGAAAGCGGAGCTAGACTGTCCGCCTTTGCGGCCCCTGGGCCGCCCTGAACGGAAGTGTCCTCCCGCATGAGTTGGCTCAGCAAGTTGATGCCGTCCGGCATCCGCACCGACAACACCCCCAGCAAGAAGCGCAGTGTCCCCGAGGGCCTGTGGGAAAAGTGCAGCAACTGCGGCAGCGCGTTGTACCGTCCGGAACTGGAAGAGAACCTGGAAGTCTGCCCGAAGTGCGGCCATCACATGGCGATCCGCGCGCGCGCACGCCTGGCCGCCCTGTTCGACGCCGACAGCACCACCGAAATCGGTGCGCGGCTGGGCCCGACCGACCTGCTCAAGTTCAAGGACCAGAAGAAGTACAGCGAGCGCATCAAGATCGCGCAGAAGAACACCGGCGAGTATGACGCGCTGATCGCCATGCGTGGCCTGCTCAAGGGCCGCGCGCTGGTCGCCTCGTCGTTCGACTTCGCCTTCATGGGCGGGTCGATGGGCTCGGTGGTGGGGGAGCGCTTCTCGCTCGCTGCCGAAACCGCAGTCGAGATCGGTGCGCCCTACGTGTGCTTCTCGCAGAGCGGTGGCGCACGCATGCAGGAAGGCCTGTTCTCGCTGATGCAGATGGCCAAGACCTCGGCCGCGCTGGGCAAGCTGCGTGAAGCCGGCCTGCCGTACATCTCGGTGCTGACCCATCCGACCACCGGTGGCGTGTCGGCCTCGTTCGCAATGCTGGGCGACATCAACATCGCCGAGCCGCAGGCGCTGATCGGCTTCGCCGGCCCGCGCGTGATCGAGCAGACCGTCCGCGAGAAGCTGCCGGAAGGCTTCCAGCGCTCGGAATTCCTGCTGGAGCACGGTGCCATCGACCAGATCTGCGACCGCCGTGAAATGCGCGACCGCCTGTCCGATCTGCTGGCAATGCTGGGCCGTCAGCCGGCGCCGGAGGTGGCTTGATGGGAGGCCGCAAGTACTTCGGTACTGATGGCATCCGTGGGCGGGTCGGCCAGGGCGTGATCTCGGCCGACTTCGTGCTGCGCCTGGGCAATGCCCTGGGCCGTGTCCTGGTCGCCCAGCGCGGCCAGGACGGGCGCCGGCCGATCGTGGTGATCGGCAAGGACACCCGCATTTCCGGCTACATGTTCGAAGCGGCACTGGAAGCCGGCCTGGTCGCCGCCGGCGCCGACGTACAGCTGCTGGGGCCGATGCCGACCCCGGCGGTGGCGTTCCTGACCCGCACACTGGGCGTGGATGCCGGCATCGTCATCAGCGCTTCGCACAATCCGCATTACGACAACGGCATCAAGTTCTTTTCCGCCCAGGGCGAGAAGCTCGACGATGCCACCGAGTTGGCCCTGGAAGCGGCGCTCGACGTTCCGTTCACCACTGCCGAATCGGAAAAGCTGGGCAAGGCGTCGCGTGCGCGCGAAGCGGTCGGCCGCTACATCGAGTTCTGCAAGGCCAGCGTGCCGCGCGCATTTGATCTGCGTGGCGTGCGCCTGGTGCTGGACTGCGCGCACGGCGCCACCTACCAGATCGCACCACTGCTGTTCCGCGAACTGGGCGCCGAGGTGATCGGCATTGGTGCCGAGCCCAACGGCGTCAACATCAACGCCGGCGTGGGTTCCACCCATATCGACAACCTGGCGGCCAAGGTCCGCGAAACCCGTGCCGATCTCGGCATCGCCTTCGATGGTGATGGCGACCGTGTGCTGATGGCCGATGACCAGGGCAATCCGGTCGACGGCGATGACCTGCTGTACATACTGGCTCGCGCCTGGAAGGACGAAGGCCGCTTGCGCGGCCCGGTGGTCGGCACGCTGATGAGCAACTACGGTGTGGAGAAGGCATTTGCCGACCTGCAGATTCCGTTCGTGCGCAGCAATGTCGGCGATCGCTACGTGCACCAGGCGCTGATCGAAGGCGGCGGCGTGCTCGGCGGCGAAGCCTCCGGCCACCTGCTGTGCCTGGACCGGGCCACCACCGGTGACGGCATCGTCAGCGCGCTGCAGGTACTGGTGGCGCTGCGCAACAGCGGGCAGACCCTGCGCCAGGCACTCAAGGGGCTGATGCGGGTGCCGCAGAAGACGGTCAACGTGCGGCTGGGCAATGTCTCGGCCAAGGCCACGGTGCAGGCCGACAGCGTGCAGGCCGCGCTGGCCGTCGCGCAGCAATCGGTGGCGGGTCGTGGTCGTGCGTTCCTGCGCCCGTCCGGTACCGAGCCTGTGGTGCGGGTTACGGTCGAGGCCGATGACGCAGCGCTGATGCAGGACACGCTGGACCGCCTGTCCGCTGCGGTGCGCGACGCCGCGGCCTGAGGCTGGCGACGGTACAACCTGGCACCCCGACATGGCCGCTTCTGCGGCCATGTCGCTTTCCAGCACCACTGGCTGAACCGATCGCGACCTGCGATCACGTTCAGCTGCTGCTGTGCGCTTTGTGACGCGCTTTGAACGATGCGCGGCGTATCCCCGGCATCAGGATCCCTGCATCGACGCACGCCATGCGCAGGTGGGGACCCGGTCGGAGCGGACCACGCTCCATCCTTCTTCCTTCGTTGCAAGGACCATGACCATGAACACCTCACTGCGCTACAGCCGCCGCCTGCTGGCAGGTGCGCTGCTGGTGCTGCCGCTGCTGGGCGGTGTCTCCATTGCCAGCGCAGAACGCCGGCCCGAAGGAGGGCCGCACATGTCCGCGCCACGCGACGAGCCCCTGCGGGCGCCGTGGGGCTACCCGCGGATGGAGCGCCCGCGCGAACTGGGTAATGCGCGCCCAGCGTTCCGCGAAGACTACCGGCACAATTTCCGTGCCGACCATGCCTTCCGCATCGGCCCCTATCATCCGCCGGTCGGCTACGCCTACCAGCGTTGGCACTACGGACAGATCCTGCCGCGCCCCTACTGGGTCGGCGACTATATCCTCAACGATTTCTGGCTGTTCGGCCTGGACATGCCGCCGATGGGCTTTGAATGGGTGCGCTATGGGCCCGATGCACTGCTGATAAACACGGGCAACGGCGAGATCGTGCAGGTCGTCTACGGGCGATTCTTCTGACCGATGGAACCAGCCTGCGTCATGGCGCAGGCAGGTGCGGTGTATCGCTCACGGGCGTGACGGTGGCGCTTGGGTCGGCATTTCCCGCTGCCACTTCCAGGTGTCGCGACACATGTCGGCCAGCGTGTGCCGGGCCTTCCAGCCCAGCTCGCGCAGCGCCAGCGAGGCGTCGGCGAAGCTGACCGCGATGTCGCCATTGCGTCGCGGGACGATGCGGAACGGAATCCGTGTCCCGGTGACCTGCTCGAACGCCTGGATCAGCTCCAGCACGCTGTGGCCCTGGCCGGTGCCGAGGTTGAGCGTGATGCTGCGCCGTTGATCGCGCAGGAACTGCAGGGCCAGCACATGGGCATTGGCTACATCCTGCACATGGATGTAGTCGCGTACGCCGGTGCCGTCATGGGTCGGATAGTCATCACCGAAGACCTGGACTTCCGGCAGCAGTCCGGCGGCAACCTGCGCGATGTAGGGCATCAGGTTGCTCGGTGTCCCCTGCGGCAGCTCGCCGATCAATGCCGTGCCATGCGCGCCGACGGGATTGAAGTAGCGCAGCGTCGCCACATGCAGGTCCTGGCCCGTGGCGATCAGGTCTGCAAGCAGCTGTTCCACTACCAGCTTGGTACGGCCATAGGGCGTCATCGCACAGGTTGAAGCGGACTCGGCCACCGGGCAGTGCTCCTGGTTGCCGTACACGGTGGCGGAGGAGCTGAAGACCAGCAGCGTCACCCCGGCATCCTGCATCGCGCCGAGCAGGGCGATCGTGCCGCTGATGTTGCTGTCGAAGTACTGCAGGGGCACCTTCTGCGATTCGCCCACGGATTTGAGCGCCGCGAAGTGCAGCACGGCATCGATCGCATGCTGCTGCATCAGGGCGGTCATGCGCGGTCGATCACGGATGTCAGCCTGCACGAACACCGGCGCCGTGCCGGTGATCCGCCCGATGCGCTCGACGACACCGGCGTCGCTGTTGCACAGCGAGTCCACGATGACGACATCGTGCCCCTGCTGCTGCAGCTCGACGCATGCATGCGAGCCGATATAGCCAGCGCCGCCGGTCACCAGTACGTTCATTGCCTTCACTGTTCCTTCGAATCCATTCAAGAATCGGGTGCTGCCCGATCGCCGGGACCGGTGCATTCGCGCCGTTTACGGGCCCGGCACCATCTTCTTCTGCCGGGCCTTGAAGCCGTTGAAGATCGGTGCGATCAGCGGGTTGTAGCTCCAGGCGATGCGTTTGCGAAGCCAGCTGGCCGGGCGGTTGCGGATCGCGAAGCGGTAGATGCGCTCCGGATCTCCACCGACCACGTTGCGGCCGAACGGATGGGTGGTATGCAGGTAGCGGAAACCCTGTTCGCGCGCCACTTCGATGTAGTCATCGTCGAAGTCGCCATAGGGCCAGCACAGCGTGTCGGAGACTTCGCCGAGCTTCTCCAGCAGCGTCTGCCTGGCCATCGCCAGGTCACCGCTGATGCCTTCGCGGCGCTGTGCACGATCCAGGTCGTCACGCTTCAGCCAGCGGGTGTGGCTGTGGGTGTGGCAGTGGACCTCGAACGTGCCCGCTTCGATCGCCGCGCGCGCTTCGCTCCAGCGCATCATCACTTCGTCGCTGCGGCCCTGCTTGTAGATCAGGTCTTCGCAGGCACGGTGTTCCGGCGTAACCGGCAGCTCCGCGCCTTCGATGCCGGCGTGCGGGCGTACCGGTCCTTCGTGCATCCAGCCGGTGACCACGAACACCACCGCATGCATGCCGTACTTCTGCAGGATCGGATGGGCGTAGACCCAGTTGTCCAGGTAGCCGTCATCGAACGTGATCACGATCGACTTGCGCGGTACCGGCTTGCCGGCAAGGAAGTCGGCGTACTGGTCCAGCGTCAGCGATGTCCAGCCGGTACGTGCGAGCCAGGCGATCTGGCTCTCGAAGTTCTCAGGGGAGACGGTGATCATGCCCGGAGAGTTGCTGACATGGTGGTGCATCAGCACCGGTACGGTTCTGGCATTAGCCATGACCCAGCTCCTTCAACCATTGGAGGTAGTAATTTTCGGTGGCCTCGCCATGGCCGGCCGCGCTGAACCGCGCAGTGCTGCGGATCCAGTCCCAACCGGCACGGCCCATCTGCCGCCGGCGTTCCGGATCGTCCACCAGCAGGCGCAACGCGCCGGTGAGGGCGGCGTCATCGCCCAGCCGGGTGAGGATGGCATTGCTGCCTTCCACCAGCATTTCAGGTACGCCACCAACGCGGTGCGAGACGATCGGCAGCGCCGCCTGCGCGGCTTCGAGGAAGACCGTGCCCGAAGCCTCCTTGTGGGTGGCCAGGGCGAAGATGTCGAAACCGGCCATCAGCCGGTGGGCGTCGCTGCGGAAGCCGAGCAGATGCACCTGGCGCTCCAGCCCGAGTTCGCCGCGCAGGGCCTGCAGGCGGCCCATCACCGGCTCGCCGTCGCCGACCACGGCCAGATGCAGGTCGGGGTTGGCCTTGCACAACGGCGCAATGGCATGCAGCAGTTCGGCATGGCCCTTGGGCTCGCGCAGCACGGCCACGCAGCCGACCACGATGTCGCGCTCGGCGAAACCGAGTTCGGCACGCACCTGGGCGCGGGTGTCCTGCAGGCGGGTCCACGCATCGGCCTGCCCGGAGGCGTTCCAGCGTGGTGGTGTCGCCATGGGGGGCACGATGCCGATGCGCTCCGCAGCGATGCCACGATCGACCAGCAGCTGCTTGACGAAGTCGCTGACGGTGATGATGCGGTGCGGCAAGCGGGTATAGGTGAGCAGCGAGTTGACCGGGCTCATCAGGTGGCGCGAGCGCACCACCAGCGGTGTACCGCCCAGGCGCGCGCCGGCGGCAGCGATCAGCGCGTCACGGCGGCTGGTGGTATTGACCACGTCATAGCGCTCGCGGCGCACCAGGCGCGATACCGACCAGATGCCGCGCAGCAGCCGTGCCAGGCCTCCCATGCGCAGGGTATGTACGGTGAAGCCATCATCGCGAGCCAGCTGGGCCAGGCGTGCATCGGGCTGGCACAGCAGCGACACCTCATGGCCACGCGCACGCATCACCTGCATGTGGCGGAAGATGTAGATCTCCTGGCCCCCCATGCCCCTGGCGGCTTCGGTGTGCAGGATGCGCAGTGCGCGTTTCATGGAAACCATCCTCTGTGGTCAGCGGTTGCGGAAGCGGGTCAACGCTTCCCATGCGGTACGGACGGCAGCGGCATCCGGGGCCTGCTGCGGCAGTGGGCGGTAGTGCAGGTCCAGCGAGGTCGCGTTGCCGAACTTGTCGAACACGTAGATGGCGTTGCCATGGCGGACGGCCCGTTGCGACCAGCTTTCCACCACCAGCGCGCGCTCGCCCGCAGGTTCGGCCAGCAGGTCCTGGCCAGTACTGAAATCGGTGAGCGTGTTCTCGCAGCCCAATGCGTGGCGCATCAGGGTCGGCACCCAGTCCTCGTGCGAGCTGATGCGCGTTTCATGTGCATTGCCCTTTCCGGGCCAGTGCAGCACGAACGGTACCTGCAGCTGGTAGTCGGAGAAGTTGCCGTTGTGGCCCCAGTAATTCAGTTTGAGGTCGTTGAATTCCTCGGCATGGTCGCCGGTGACCAGCACGATCGTGTCCTGGTCCAGGCCCTGCGCGCGAAGATCGTCCAGCAGCGTGCCGACCAGACTGTCGGCGTAGTGCACGGCCGTCCGATACTTGTTCAGTTCGGGGGTCGGGTCGTGGTCCGGGCCGAACTTCATGACGTCGATTTCCCTCGCCATCGGGGTCGCCAGCGGCGGGTAGCCGGGAGGCATGTGGTAGGGCGCGTGGGTGGAATCGAGGAAGACGAACCCGAACCACGGCGTGTGCGCGGCCTGGCTGGTCCGGATGTCCTTCCGCAGCGCGTCCACGATGCTGCGGTCGCGTCCTTCCGAACCCAGCTCGGAAGGCCCCTGGTGCAGCTGGTCGCGGACATCCGCGAACACAGTGCGGTCGAACTCTGGGCTGTACATCGGCGCACTGCCGTACAGATGCAGGTCGTAACCCTGCTGGCCCAGCACCTTGAACAACTGCGAGCCGCGCTGCTCGTCGAGCATGCTCTGCCAGTAGCCGCCCGGAAGGCCGTAGAGCAGGCCGAACAATCCGTAGCGGGTGGCATTGCCGGTGCTGAAGTGGCGGTCGTACACGCGCGCGTCCTGCGCCAGTGCCGAGGTGTTCGGCATGATCTGCGGGGTGAGGGCGTCGTGGCGCAGTGATTCCAGCACCACCATCAGCACATTCGGCCGGTGGGGATTCTGGCAGCGCAGTGGCTGCAGCGGGTACAACAGCTGCGCATGGCGTGGATCGGGCAGGCCGACCTGCTGCTCGCTGACCACGCCCAGCCTGCGCATGAAGCTCTTGGCAGTGATCGGCTGCACCCAGGGCAGGTAGTTCCACTGGGCGATCACGTCGCGGTCGCCGCGCGCATCGTAGTAGGCGGTGGCGACCTGGCCGCCGGCCATCAGCAGCACGACCGCCATCCAGGCCTGGAGTACCCGCCGCCGGCGCGGCGCGGCAGGCAGCAGCTTCCAGCAGGCCCAGGCGAGGATGCCTTCGGCAGTGAAGATCGCTGCGATCAGCAGGCCGACCTGCGCCCAGGTCTTCCACGACAGCGCCACCTGGTCCTGCAGCGCGCCGCCGAACACCATGTTCACCACCATGGCATTGAGGTGGAACCGATACAGAGTGAAAACCTTCGCATCAACCAGCAACAGGCATAGCCACAGGCCCTGCAGCAGCACGGCGCTGATGCTCAGCGGGCGCGCACTGCGTGGCCACAGGCCCAGCAGCAGCGGCAGCACGCCGGCCAGCGCGCCGAAGGCAAGCAGGTGGCCGGGCAGGGCGATCGCCAGATAGGCCAGCCCCAGGCTGCCGCCCGGGTTGTCGCGCAGCGGCACGTTGCCGAGGGTGATCATCATCGCCAGCAATGCATTGCCCATGACGAACAGGGACCACCATGCGAGCCGGCGCCAGCGGCGGGCGGGGCCTGCGTAGGAGGTGGCAGCGGGGGCAGGGGCTGTGGGCATGGTGCTGGCGGGTTGAGGCGGCGCGGGAGGGCGGCGCGCCGGCAACGTAATGGATTCGTTAAATGCGCGCGGGTCGCGCATTGTATCGGTTTGTTTCCTTGTATCGAGTCGCGTTCGCCGGGCGATCTGTCACAATGTTCAGGCGGGCCATGAATGCGCTGGCCCTCCAGACCCAACGACAAGCCAGGAACCGCTGTGAGCCAGATCCCCACCCTCGACATCACCCGTTTTGACAGCGACCGCGAGGCCTTCGTGGCCGAGCTGGGCGCGGCCTACCGCCAATGGGGATTCGCGGGCATCCGCAACCACGGCATCCCGCAGGCCGACATCGATGCGGCCTACGATGCCTTCAAGGCCTTCTTCGCCCTGCCGGAAGAGGTCAAGCGCAAGTACCACGTGGCCGGCAGCGGCGGCGCCCGTGGCTACACCCCGTTCGGCGTGGAGACCGCCAAGGGCTCCAAGCATTTCGACCTGAAGGAGTTCTGGCACATCGGCCGTGAAATCGCCGATGACTCGAAGTACCGTGACGTGATGGCGCCGAATCTGTGGCCGACCGAGGTCGAGGGCTTCCGTGAGCGCGGTTACGGCCTGTACCAGGCGCTGGACAACCTGGGGTCGCGCGTGCTGTCTGCGCTGGCCCTGCACATCGGCCTGCCGGAAGACTTCTTCGCCGACAAGACCAACTTCGGCAACTCGATCCTGCGCCCGATCCACTACCCGCCGATCACCACCGACGACATCCCGAACGTGCGCGCCGGCGCCCATGGCGACATCAATTTCATCACCCTGCTGGTCGGTGCCAGTGCCGCTGGCCTGGAAGTGCAGTCGCACGAGGGCGAATGGGTGCCGTTCACTTCGGACGCGGACACCATCGTGGTCAACATCGGCGACATGCTGCAGCGCCTGACCAACCACGTGTATCCGTCGACGATCCATCGCGTGGTCAATCCCCCGGGTGACCTGGCGCGCCAGCCGCGCTACTCGGTGCCGTTCTTCCTGCATCCGAACCCCGACTACCTGATCGACGTGCTGCCGTCCTGCATCACCCCGGAGAACCCGAGCCGGTACCCGGAGGCGATCACCGCCCACGGCTTCCTCGAGGAACGCCTGCGCGAGATCAAGCTGAAGTAATGAGTGAGAAGGCCGCCGAAAGGCGGCCTTTTTCTTTGCAGGGCTGCCGCCCTGCACCTGCAGAGGCCAAAGCCAAAGCCAAAGCGGCTCTGGGTTTCTGCTGGTTTGGCGGGGCGGTGTGGGCTGGCAGGACACGCCGTGAACCCGTCCCTGGGGGCTCGATGGCGCCATCCATGGCGCCAACGGTCCTGCCAACCCACACCGCCCCACCCCCGACAGTTTCCTGGTGACGGTGGGTAAATCGCGATTCCCGGTAGGTGTCGACCTTGGTCGACA